>CAKROP010000271.1 GCA_934373375.1 uncultured Anaerosacchariphilus sp. | reverse complement strand
TGCTACCACTGTACAGATTCGTCGTGCTGCTCTGAAGGATCAGAACAGAACCTTCGGTTATCCCTCCATCGTTAACGTAGGAGCTCTGGCTGCTGGTGATCCGACCATGCAGGCAGCTCTTGTTTCACTGTTTACTGTAAAATACGGTTCCATCATCGTTATGGAGAGCATGAACTATGCACAGGCTCTGCCGCTGTATGGTCTGCGCCAGAACGTATTCACTGACCCGCAGAAGCCCATGAAGGTTGAGCCGGGCATCTACCCGCTGAATGGCGGAGATGAGAATTCCGTATGTCTGACCACTGTAGACTTCGCTCTAACCTACTTCGTAGTATCCGGCGAGCTGGAGCGTTCCGGCGTTCCCTGCAACCTGATCATCAACGATGCAGGCGGACTTTCCGTACTGACTGCTTGGGCAGCTGGTAAGCTTTCTTCTACCTCTGTTTCCAAGTTCATCCAGGAGAATGTAGAGCCGAAGGTTAAGTGCAGAAAGCTGATCATCCCCGGAAAGGTAGCAGTTCTGAAGGGCGATATCGAGGCGAAGCTGCCGGGCTGGGAAGTTATCGTAGCTCCCAACGAGGCAGTACAGCTTGTGAAATTCCTGAAGGATCTGCAGGCTAACGGCGAGATCTAATTATTTTAATCATAAAAGGAGAACAAAACTATGGCAAAATTTGTTACCATCGGTGAGAGACTTTCCACCACAGCACCGGCTGTAAACAAGGCATTTTCCGAGAGAGATCCGGAGCCGATCCTGAAGAGAGCAAAGCAGCAGCTGGATGCAGGCGCTACATACCTGGACGTTAATATCGGACCGGCTGAGAATGACGGACCGGAGCTGATGAAGTGGGCAGTTGAGCTGCTTCAGAGCAACTTCGACAACGTTCCGCTGGCACTGGATACTTCCAACGTAGCAGCGATCGAGGCTGGTATCTCTGTATACAACCGTGCAAAGGGCAAGCCCATCGTAAACTCCGCTGACGCTTCCGGAAGACTGGAGTACGTTGACCTGGCAGCTGCAAACGATGCAATCGTTATCGCACTTTGCAACGGCGAAGGAATCGCAAAGGACAACGACGAGCGTATGATGTACATGCAGACTCTGATGGAGAGAGGCATGGAGCATGGTATGGACGTTGCTGAGGATATGTGGTTCGACCCGTTATTCCTGGTTATCAAGGGAATGCAGGACAAGCAGATGCAGGTTCTGGAGTTCATCAAGATGATCTCCGACATGGGCATGAAGTCCACAGGCGGTCTGTCCAACAACTCCAACGGTATGCCGAAGCACATCCGTCCGATCATGGACTCCGCTATGGTAGCTATGGCTATGATGAACGGTCTGACCTCCGCTATCGTAAACCCGAACGACTTAAGACTGATGGAGACCATCAAGTCCTGCGATATCATCAAGAACAACAATCTGTACGCAGATTCTTATCTTGAGGTTTAATTCGGATTCGAAGTCGAATAAGAGCTTAAAGAGGAGCATTCCCGGGAAACCGGGGATGCTCTTTTTGTGGAATAGGGGTTGCCCTGACCGTCAATGTCCGTTATAATCTAAATAGAATCTGTCGGCGTAACCGGCGGCAGGAAACGGAGGAAGCTTTCATGAAAAAAGTTATTACCATAGCCCGTGAATTCGGTGCAGGCGGCGGTGAAATCGGCCGGAGAGTGGCGAAGGAGCTGGGGATTGAGTTTTACGATAAGGATATCATTCTGAGAACAGCCCTGGCCAACTCGAAGCTGGATCCGGAGCTGGTGCGGAAATGGGACGAGAGAGTGCCGAAAAGCTTTGGCTTTGCCCAGAGTCTCTTTGACTTCTATAATAAGCCTCTGGATGAGGAGCTGTGGCAGGCCCAAAGGGACGCCATCCGCGAAATGGCAAATCATGAGAACTGTGTGATTGTAGGCAGGAACAGCGAGTATATCTTAAGAGAATTCGATCACTGTCTCCATGTATTCGCCCATGCCAGCTTCCAGTGGCGGGTAAAACGTATGGCGGGCAAGATGCCGGGTGTATCCATTTCCCAGGTGGAGAAGGACGTACGTGATGCGGATCGTTCCCGGAAGAAGAGCTGTGAATATTACACGAAGCTTACTTATGGCGATGCCAGAAACTACGATTTAACCATCAATACAGAAAAACTGGGGATTGACAAGGCTGTAGAGATGGTCCTGGATGCGGCAAAGCTTATTTAAAAAAGACAGAATTTCGGGAAGACAAAAACTTTTTTGCTTGACAACATTAAAAGAAAAAATTATACTTATGAAGTGGCATCAAGGGCGGTGTATAGCAAAATACATCGCCCTTATGTTAAATATAGCCGACAGATAAGTCGGGGAAAAGGAGTGTATACATTATGAAAAAGTTACTTGTATTAACTTTGGTCGCAAGCATGACTCTGGGTCTTGCTGCATGCGGTTCCTCCAGTTCTGACAAGGCTGCTGACACAGCGCCGGCAGAGACGACAGAAAGCACAGATAAGGCTGAGGATACCGCAGACGCTGCAGATACTACAGCTTCTGATAAGACTTGGATTATCGCCATGGATACCGTGTTCCGTCCTTTCGAGTACACCGATGACAAGGGTGAGTTCGTAGGCATCGACGTGGATATTATCAAGGCAATTGCAGAGGATCAGGGCTTTAACATCGATATCCAGAGCCTTGGCTGGGACGCAGCGGTAGCGGCAGTTCAGGCAGGCCAGGCAGACGCTCTGCTGGCAGGCGCAAGCATCACTGATGACCGTAAGGCATCCGGATGGATTTTCTCCGACTCTTATTATGATTCCTGCCAGATTTTCGCAGTGAAGGGCGACAGCGAGGTAGCAGGACTTGAGGATCTGCAGGGCAAGAAGGTAGCTGTAAAGAACGGTACCGCAGGAGCAAAATACGCGGACAGTCTGAAGGATAAGTATGGCTTCAGCGTAGACGTATATGAGGATTCCCCGACCATGTATCAGGCCGTTATCCTAGGTCAGGCAGATGCCTGCGTAGAGGATGAGCCGATTATGGCGGACAACATTAAGACCGGCGGACTGGATCTGAAGCTGGTGGACGGAACTCAGAGCGAGGGAGCTCCCTACGGCTTTGCTATCATGAATGAGGCAAACCAGGAGCTGCTTGACATGTTCAACGCAGGTCTCGCTGATATCAAGGCAAACGGCACCTACGATGAGATTATCAAGACCTACGTAGGCGAATAAGATACGTACAGAGCAGAGCAGCCGCATGTCGTGGCTGCTTCCTGCACTGTGGAAGCCCCTGTATCGGAGGTTTCCACAATGCAGGAAGTATTCTGCAGTAAGGAGAGAGAAGCTTATGACAGCAATTATTCAGGTATATGGCAGCATGCTGCTGGAAGCATTGGGCAGAACTTTGCTTATGACGCTTCTGGCGCTGATTT
>CAKROP010000270.1 GCA_934373375.1 uncultured Anaerosacchariphilus sp. | reverse complement strand
ACGGTATGTATTTTTGTACTGTCATACCATACATTCGCATCCTGCAATACCAGTCCCTCAGACATGATTATATTGCCTTCCAGCCTTGTAATCACACGCAGTCCAAACAGTTCCTCATAAAATTTTATGGACTCTTCGATATCGTCCACAATAATCAAAACATTTTTCAAACTCATGATTTATGCCCTTTCCACTTTTTGAAGCTGCGTCGTAATGACAGCTGCAAGTTTCTCCTGCCATACCTATAGATTCATTCGAACCTTTTCAAGCAACAATACATCTGCCGGAAGCCAATTTACGCAACAAAGTGATTCTTTGTTTAACCATCGCGCAGCTTCATGTTCTTTCAACACAAGATCTCCCCTGCAGATTTCACACCAAAAACATTCCATCGAAAGATGAAAGTCCGGATAATCGAACTCAATTGTATCAATCAAATCACCTACGGCTATTTCTGTGTCAAGTTCTTCCAGGATTTCACGTTTTAATGCTTCTTGCGGTGTCTCGCCAGGTTCAATTTTTCCACCTGGGAATTCCCAGCCTCCTTTGAAATCTCCATATCCACGTTGTGTAGCAAAAATAATCGGTTCTCCGCTTTCATTAACAGCTTTTATTACAGCTGCCACAACTTTTATCGTCCTCATATATCCTCCACTTAAGAATTCACAATGTATTCATAAATATCTTCCCGTACCGGAACATCAAGTATCCACTCTATTTCCACTGCTGTTTTTTGCGTATTAGCCATTGTAATTTCTTTTACGCTTCCACTTGCTGTCATATGTCCCAGATAGTAAAATTCTTTTGAAATCTTATCGTCCTTATTTTTTCTTACAAAAAGCTCCACTTGAATACCTCGTTCCTTTGCTTTCAAAAAATTCTGCACGTCTTCCGACTGTAAACTTCTTCCTGATTTTGAAATAGCAATCAAACGATCTCGAAATCCTGGTACAAAATGATCTTCATATTTTGTAGTATCACTAATATCCTCGGCCTTGTCATAATTGATGAATACAGGAAATGTCTTTGTCTTTTTATCAAACTTATATCCGCCAATATTCAATGGCACTTCATTCTGCTCCCAGTTAAGCAGACGGCAGACATCTTCATAGGTATATTTCTGATATAAAACCAAATCAGTCTGACCATATGTCTTTCTATAATCTCTTTCATATCGGCGAATGCCAAATTCAACTAATTCTTGAAGGACCTCGCAAAACTCATTATTTGCCATCATCTGCATAAACGACTTTGTTGGTTTATAATCAGACCCTTCTCTTTCAATAAATACACACTGCGAATAAGTTTTCTTACTGGCTCCGGCAGGAAATTCATTTGTCATAACATTTATAATGTTTTCTCTCTGATTCTGACCAATAACTTTTCCATACCCCTTCATATCTTCCAAAAGGCCTGCAAACAGGCCAGACTTTGATAAGCCGTGAGCATACGCCATCATTCTTTTTAACATTTGAAGTTCTTGAATTCTTTTTCCACTTGCCAGCTTTTTTGAAACAAACTCTATAACTTTTTCTTCGTCCTCCGATAAACGAACATTATATTCTTTCTCATATTTTACCAGGAACTTATAGTATGAGCCAAGACTGTTGTTATCAAAAATACGAATGATGTCCATTTCACCATAGTCATCAAAATCACACAGCCTGGGAATTCGTCCGAGCTTGTTCTTTAGATTTGTGTAGTTCTCTCGGATAAGCTTTATATCGCTAAAGTATATTGTTTGAAACAACAGAACCGTCGATATATGCTGTTTCAAATCCTAATCGTACTTCATCAATCTTCCCCATATCTCTTTCTCCATTATTTTTCTTCAATCCCCTGCTACTAGTATATTCTTTTCCCCACTCACTTTCAAATGTTTTTATCCTAACAAACCTTTTTGATTCGGTATCTTCGGAAAAAGTAAAGGAACAGGCCAGATAGGCTTGTTCCCCTACTTTTTTATGCAACATTCAATTTTGAAACCCGATCGATATATTCCTTCATATCCTCTATATATTCATATGGTGCATACTCCGGATAAATATCCGGTGAATCCAGAACTACTATCTGCACCCCCTTTGCTCGAATCGCTTCCAATGTTCCTGGCAGACATCTTGCCTCATTCGGTGTCTTGCAACTGTAGGCTATGCAACCCTGCTTGTCAAAAATCTTTGCAATTACATAGATTTTTTTATCTCCCATTCTCCTCACCTCTCAATTTTTTCAACTGTTCTACAAACTCCTCTTCATTCTGTATCATACCTGCCTTATAACTCTGATACATCATTTTTCCAATTTCAGCAGTATCATACTTATAGATGTACCGATGGCTCCATACATTAAATTGAAAATCATCACCACACCAAAGCTGTATCTCTATCGGATAGGCCAGATTATCTCTTTGATAATATAAATGTATTGCACGATAACCATCGTCTACCCTTTTCCCTTTTCTCAAATCTACCACTCTGAAATGTTCTGGAAAACTCAGCGGATATTCATCCATGCGTAATCGAAAACCCAACACATCATTGAAACACTGTTTAAATCCACCGTGATTTCTTAAGGTTTTTTCATACTTTCTGTAAATAGAATCATCGCTTTTAAAGCGAGATCCAATCAAATTTTCCTGAATTAGAATATCCACATAATTTGCTCTATATTTTCCAATATCCTGAATTATTTTTTCCAGAGGTGTCTGGCTTAGTGAAATCTGTTTTAAGCTTTGTCCCAAAGTGGATGTATAGGATAACTCGTCCAAAATCTCTTTTGAAATAAACTGTTCCATTTTCACCTCTCCAAACTTAATTTACTTTATTATACTACATTCTCATTTATAATTCTAACGACATTTTCATGATATTTCAATGCTTTCTTTAAAATACCTCTCCCCTGTCCCTTATACAGAAACTGATTATATTCATCCAGCAAATCCTCCACCGGAATCTGATATAGCCTCGCCAGTTTGTCCAGGATTTCTTTCGGATAATAATCCACATTCCCTGTTTCGAACTCTATATAGTGCGTCCGCTTCACCCCAATCCGCTCTGCCACTCCTTCTCCCATCCGGCAGATGATGTAACTGCTTTCTGAAAGCTGCGCAAACATCCTCCAGCATGGCTGCCCGTTACCCACAGGTACATCTTTTGCCGCCTGAAACGCATTTATGATAGGATAGCATTTTCCACACACCGGGCCGCATAGGTTGCAAGCCTTGACCCCTTATCGCTGTCGAAGGTGCTCACAGCCTTGATAAGCCCGATGGTTCCGATGGATATCAAATCCTCGGTCTCTTCTCCACTGTTCTGGTATTTTTTTACAATATGCGCCACTAGGCGAAGATTGCGCTCCACCAGAATATCGCGCGCCTGCCCATCGCCCTCTTTCAGCCTCTGCAAGTAATACTGCTCCTCTTC
>CAKROP010000269.1 GCA_934373375.1 uncultured Anaerosacchariphilus sp. | reverse complement strand
TTCCTGACTTACAGATCATCATATACCTTTTTCCTTCTCATACTGTAAAAGTACAATGGATTCAATCAAAGGATACTCCCTGAATACAGTGACCGGATCGCTCAGGATTCACACCTGATTCCCTTTTCTCATCTGGCTGAGGGGCCATCTGAGCACTTAATACCTTATATGGAATTGTACGAATTTATTATAACAGTATATACAGAAAAGTCAATTCTTTTCTGGAAGTTTTACATAAAAAATGATAAAATAGAACCACAGAAAGGACGGGCATGCACAATGAAATATAAAAATTATCACGAACAGAAGGATGCGGAGAATATTCAGCGGCTGCGGGAGGTGCTCACTACCCTGCCCTATTTTGTAAAAGATTATTTTGGAGCTATAGGAGCCAGTACTTCAACGAAAACGAGACTATCCTATGCATACGATATACGCATTTTCTTCAGATTTTTGATTACAGATAATCCTATGTTTAAAACTTATAGAACCACAGATTTCATGCCAGATGATCTGGATTCATTACAAGCGGCCGATATCGAAGAATATAAAGAATATCTTAAACTGTATCAGAAAGAAGAATCTTACGGCGAAGTTGATATAACAAATGGCGAACGGGGAATGAAACGAAAAATGTCTGCTTTGCGTAGCCTTTTCTCTTACTTATATCGCTATGAAATTATTAAAAATAACCCGGTCGTCCTTGTCGACATGCCCAAGCTTCATGAGAAAGCCATCATCCGCCTGGAACCGGATGAAACAGCCCGTTTACTTGATTTTATCGAGCATGGCGGCGATGATCTGACCGGTCAGAAAAAAGTCTACTATGAAAAAACCAAAGAACGGGATCTGGCTATTGTGACGCTTCTTCTGGGTACGGGAATCCGTGTCTCTGAGTGTGTGGGTCTGGATGTGACTGATATTGATTTCAATACCAATGGCATCCGCGTCATCCGAAAAGGCGGTTCCGAAATGATAGTCTATTTCGGTGATGAAGTGGAAAAAGCACTGAAGGATTATATCAATGGCAGCCGAAAGCTTGTGAATCCCCAGGAAGGCCATGAAAATGCCCTCTTCTATTCCACCCAGCGCCGTCGTATCGGTGTAAAGGCCGTGGAAAATCTGGTAAAAAAGTATTCCAGGCAGGTGACGCCATTGAAGAAAATTACCCCACATAAGCTTCGGAGTACCTACGGTACAACGCTGTATCAGGAGACCGGCGATATCTATCTGGTGGCGGATGTCCTGGGTCATAAGGACGTCAATACCACAAGGAAGCACTATGCCGCTCAGGATGAGTCCCGGAGACGCAGTGCGGCGAATGTGGTAAAGCTTCGGAAAGAATAAGAAAATTTCCTATAGAGTAAAGAGAGGCCCTGCAGATGAATGAATCATCTGCAGGGCCTTTTGAGGAAGCAGCGTTAGGATGAAGTGAAAACTAATTTGCAGTTCTGGCCATGCGGGAGCATGTAAAAATGGTAGCTTCCCGGATTCTGGTATCTATGAACTGATTTGTGAAAGACAACAAAAAACCCGCGGTTTTCAGCTATGCTGAAACTCGCGGGTTCCATTTTTGCTCTATAGGAAATACCGTGTTACATGAAAGTGTGAAAGCTATTTACTCAACAACCAGTTCACTCCACACATCATCTGCTACAAAGCCAATGTAGGTCTTACCGGTATTGATAGTAATCTCGTCGCCGTTCAGATCACGGTAAACCGTACGCTCGGTATCGGATGTCTTGGTCCAGGTGATCGGAATCGCCTTGCCGTTGGTGATATAATAGCCTTCCTGACCGCTTGCCAGACAGTTCCATACCATGTAACCATGCTCGTCTAACTGGCTGTAGGACATCTTCTGCAGGATAACATTCTTGAATGCCAACTGCTTGTTACCGTTGCCCGGATCCAGATGCTTGGAGCCGTATTCGGAATACAGATAGGTGCCGCTCTCCGCATCGTAATCGAGCTGAGAACCATTGTGCTTAAAGGGCAGGTCTACCAGTGTGCAATCCGTTCCGTCAAGCTCTATCGGTTTACTCTCGGAAGCAAACTGGAAATGTGCTTCTTTGGGAGCATATTCATTATAGCTACGGTCAATACTGGAGTTATTTTTGAAGTTCTTTGCCATATCGCCGGTCAGAATATATTCGGTAAACTCACGGGGCTTTCCGTTCTTTACACGGGAGAAGGTTCCGCTGAAATGATCCACATAGGGATTATTCAGGAATGTATTGATATAGAACGGGCCGCCGTCATGACATACGATGGCATTCCACTCCGGCGCGATCATCAGGTTGGTCGGACGTACGCTTCGTACGCTTCCCAGCTGCTTGATGCTGTCATAGTCTTTTACCAGAACCATGAAACGGGTGATATGGTCATTCAGAGTACTGTTCATCATTTCGTAGATAATATCTGCCTGAGACAGTCCATAATGTGGAAGTGCGGTCTTCTCATTGTCAACCATAACGGCAATGGGACGCTGATCCTTTAGATCTTCGCTGATCCACTCATTGGTCAGCTCACTGCGGTACATACCTTCCGGAGCAGCCTCTTCCTCTTCCGCTTCTTCGGTGTCTTCTGTGTCCTCTGCTTCATCCGCTGTCACTTCATCCTCAGTGGAAAAAGTGTTATCTGATGTAGCTTCCTGATCGCCTTTACCACAGCCGGTAACGCTAAGGAGGCCTGCAAGAGATAAGGTCAGCAGAATCAGTGTTAAACGTTTTTTCATCTGCATAGTTTCCTTCCTGTGTAGAATTTAATAATCTGGTAACAATTATATCACGTTCTGTAATAAGATACCAGTAAAAATGTAAAATGTGCTTAAAATTTACACAAATATGCAATTTTGTAACGTGTTAGTATACATAAATATATTATGTATACTAAAAATAAGAAACGAACAAATTTTCTAAACATTTGTTTGCATCATCATACATCCTGTGGTATACTGATAGTAAATACAGACCTTATTACGTTCGGGAGGAATCTAATTATGGCTTACGGTAAAATTTCGAAAAAGCAGTCCGAAATTCTTGAATATATTAAATCACAGATCATTAACAAGGGATATCCGCCCTCGGTCCGTGACATCTGCGAGGCGGTACAGTTAAAATCCACCTCGTCCGTTCATTCTCATCTGGAGACGTTGGAGAAAAACGGTTATATCCGCCGGGACCCCACTAAGCCCCGCGCGATTGAGATCATTGATGACAGCTTCAATACGGCCCGCCGCGGTGAAGTAGTTAACGTCCCGGTTGTAGGCCGTGTGGCAGCCGGAGAGCCCATTCTGGCTGTGGAGAACGTGGAGTCTTATTTCCCGGTACCGATGGAGTTTATGCCCAATGAGCAGTGCTTTATGCTGCAGGTCAAAGGCGAGTCCATGATCAATGCTGGCATCTTTGACGGCGACACCATTCTTGTGGAGCAGTGTCAGAC
>CAKROP010000268.1 GCA_934373375.1 uncultured Anaerosacchariphilus sp. | reverse complement strand
CTCCACCGGTACCGAGGGCGTTATGTCCATGTCCAACATGGCTATGTTAGTCGGCAAGCTGGGACGTCCGGGCTGCGGTGTCAATCCCTTACGTGGACAGAACAACGTACAGGGCGCCTGCGATATGGGCGCTTCCCCCACAGATTTCCCGGGATACCAGAAGATTACCGCACCGGGTGTGGTGGAGAAGTTCGAGAAGGCCTGGGGCGTTCCGCTGAACCACAATGTGGGAACCCACGCAACCGACGTATTTCCGAAGGCTATCACTAAGGAGATCCGCGGCCTGTATATCTACGGCGAGGATCCGGTGGTTACCGACCCGGATACTACACATATCATCAAGGCTTTGAAGAGTCTGGACTTCTTCGTATTGCAGGAGCTCTTTATGACGGAGACCGCCCAGTACGCAGATGTAATCCTTCCGGGCGTCAGCTACCTGGAGAAGGAAGGAACCTTCACCAACACCGAGCGCCGTGTACAGAGAGTCCGTAAGGCCATCACCGTACCGGGTGAGATGCGTCTGGATACGGATATTATCATCGACCTGATGAACCGTATGGGTTATCCGCAGCCCCACCTGACCTCCGCAGAGATCATGGATGAAATCGCTTCCGTGACACCCAGCTTCGGCGGCATCAGCCATGCCCGCCTGGACAGCGAAGAGGTGGGCGGCAAAGGCTTACAGTGGCCCTGCCCGACCAAGGATCACCCGGGCACCCCGATTATGCATGTGGGCAAGTTTTCGAGAGGCCTTGGCTGGTTCTACCCGGCTGAGTATGTGCCTTCCGCAGAGCTTCCGGATGAGGAATACCCGATTATCCTGATGACCGGACGTATCCTGTATCATTACACCACCCGTGCCATGACCGGCAAGACTCCGGAGCTCATGGAGATTGAAGGACATTCCTTTATCGAAATGAATATTGTGGACGCAGAAAAATTAGGTATCAGGAACGGTGACAAGGTGCGCGTATCGTCCAGACGAGGCAGCATCGAATCCACCGCCCGTGTGGGAACCAAGACCTCTCCGGGCGAGAGCTGGATGCCCTTCCACTTCCCGGATGGTAACGCAAACTGGCTGACCAACGCGGCTCTCGATAAGTACGCGAGAATTCCCGAGTACAAGGTCTGCGCGATTAAGATTGAGAAAGCATAAAATGTTATAGAAATGCATCAGAGACGGGCCGGGCGGCGGAAGCTGCCCGGCCCGTTTGCGGTCAGGAAAATTGCGGAAGAAATAGATTTCCTGCTTTCAAATACGCCGCATTTATGCTATAGTTATATACAGCGCCGCAGTGCGCGATAATTTGCGCAGGCAGAGGAGAGAAAAAGTTATGCCGATTAAAGTACAGAGTGATTTGCCGGTTAGGGCAATTTTGGAGCAGGAAAATATTTTCGTTATGGATGAGACGCGGGCGCTCAATCAGAATATCCGTCCGCTGAAGATAGGCATCCTGAATCTGATGCCGCTTAAGGAGGACACAGAGCTTCAGATCCTGCGTTCTCTGTCCAATACACCGCTGCAGCTGGATATTACCTTTATCACAGTCAGCAGCCATGAATCCAAGAATACGGCCCAGAGCCACATTAACAAGTTCTATGAGCCATTCTGCGAGGTGAAAAAGCGCCGTTTCGACGGCCTGATTATCACCGGCGCGCCGGTGGAGCAGATGGAATTTGAAGAAGTAGATTACTGGGATGAGCTGGTCGAGATTATGGACTGGGCCGACGCCCATGTTACATCCACCTTCTTTATCTGCTGGGGAGCACAGGCAGCCATGTATCATTTCTATGGCCTGAAGAAGCATCTGCTGCCCCAGAAGCTGTTCGGACTCTACCGCCACAAGGTGGAGAATCGTAAAGAGCCATTGATCAGAGGCTTCGACGATGAGTTTTACGCGCCCCATTCCCGTCATACCACCGTGGACGCGGAAGAAATCCGTGCCTGCAGGGATCTGACTATTCTGGCCGAATCTGATGAGGCCGGCGTTTTCATCGCCATGGCGGAGGAAGGCCGCAAGATTTTTGTATTCGGCCACCCCGAGTACGACCGCCTGACCCTGGAGAAGGAATATGTCAGAGATAAGAATAAGGGCCTGGACATCCAGGTGCCGAAGAACTATTTCCCTGACGACAATAGCGACAACCGTCCGCTGCTCATGTGGAGAGCCCATGCGAATACGTTGTATACAAACTGGATCAATTACTATGTATATCAGAATACACCTTACGTGTGGGACGACGAGGAGTAGAAGGCACGGAAAATAAAATAAGAAACAATGAAAAGCGACAGCCGCGCAATCATCACTGCCAGATGATTGCGCGGCTGTCCTTTTGTTTACTGGAAATCAGTTATAGGAAAATCATTTACTGTATCGGCTCAAAGTCTACAGCTCCGTGCTTGCACAGCGGGCAGATGATATCCTCGGGGAGCTCGTCGCCCTCGTAGATGTAGCCGCAGATTTTGCAGACGAAGCCTTTCTTGCCTTCGGTCTGGGGCTTCGGCTTGACGTTCTGCTGATAGTAGTTGTAGGACATGGTCTCCCGGTCGCTGATGACGCGAGCTTCGGTCACGCTGCAGATGAACATGCCGTGGGTGCCCAGGTCCACATACTGCTCCACCTTCAGAGACATAAATGCGTTGATATACTGATCCAGAAATACGAGTCCATTTCCGGAACGGTTGATTTTCACGCCTGCAAATTTGTCAACAGTTCTTCCGGACTGGAAACCAAATTGCTGGAAGATAGAAAACGGAGCGTCCACGGACAGGCAGTTTACATTCAGAACGCCCGTCTGCTGAATCACATGATGTGAATAATTGGCTTTGTTGATATTCACAGCCACGCGGAAGGGATTGTCTGTCAGCTGGGTGACCGTATTGACGATGAGGCCGTTGTCCTTCTTGCCGTCGTTGGAGGTGACCACATAGAGGCCGTAGCCGATGCGGAAGAGGGCGGACATATCGTTCTTATTGGCCAGGGAGTTATCCTTGGCAATGTATTCCTTGCAGAGCTCGTCGGTCATGGCCTCGATCTGCCTGCGGTTTTCCGCCTTGACCGCGGACCAGATATGGACAGAGTTCTTGAGCCAGTTGATTTTCTTGCATTTGCCCAGCATTTCCTTCATGATTTTGGCAGCCAGCGGCGCCCAGGTACCATTTTCGATGAGACCTACGGTACGGTTCTGGAAATTGTGCTCCACCAGGCGGGTAATATAATCGTGCATGAACGGATAGATGCTGGCGTTATAGGTGGTGGTGGCCAGGATCAGCTTGGAGTAGCGGAATGCGTCGCTGAGGGCACGGGACATATCGTCTCTGGCCAGGTCATAGACGACTACCTTCGGACAGCCTTTGCTTCGCAGCTCATCGGCCAGGGCGGAGACAGCCGCTTTGGTATGTCCGTATACGGAGGTGTAGGCGATCACGATTCCGTCTTCCTCCGGCGTATAGGAGGACCAGG
>CAKROP010000267.1 GCA_934373375.1 uncultured Anaerosacchariphilus sp. | reverse complement strand
AGACGATACACCGTGATGGCATAGATGCCCGGATAAGAAAAAATAATCTCATCTTTGCTGCGGGCAGCCGGATCACCATCGTAAGCTGCCTGAAGGTCTGTCTCAAGATATTCCCGGACTTTTGGAATGCGTTTCATAAAGGAAACGGTTGCATTCTGTGCAAACTCTTCAATGGCTTCCTGGCAGTCATTGCATTCGTGGGTATATTTTAATACGACACAGATCTGTTTGTTCAGGTGGAACATGACATCTTCGATCATGGTGGAAACGGTGTGCTTTACGTTGTAGATCTTGTGCGTCTTGTCGCGGAAAAATCCCGGATAGACAATGGAAAACAGACTGTCAAGGATATCCATGATCTCGGCTTTGTCGGGCTGGTTGTAGATATCCATCTTGTCAACCGCACGCCCTTTTTTGTAATCTTCGAGGATATCGTCAAGGATTCCTCCAACTTCCTGTTCAATGATATTTTTCATAAAAGAATTCACTCCTTTTCTTTTCCTTTTAACTGTACGAGGATGATTGCCGAAAACATCAGCACACATCCGATCAGCTCACGGCTGCTCAGCCGCTCCTGCAAAATAAGAAATCCCGCCAGCAGGGAGAAAACAGATTCCATGCTCATAAGAATAGAGGCCGCTGCGGGAGGAAGACCGCGCTGTGCGAAAAACTGTAAGGTGTAGGCGATGCCGTTGGAACAGACACCGGCATATAAAATCGGCAGCCATGCGGCAAGAAGCAGATGCATCTGCGGATGCTCCAGCAAAAGCGCCGGGACAAGGGAACAGATGCCGCAGGCAAAAAATTCAATACACGCCAGCATCACATTGTCCGCGATCGGTGCAAAATAATCGACGGCAAGGATCTGTAAAGAAAATGCCAGTGCACAGCAGAGTGTATAGAAATCTCCGCGCTGTAAATGTGTGATTCCATCGGTCATGCACAAAAAGTACAGACCGCAGACCGACAACAGGATTGAAATCCAGATGCGGGCAGAGGTCTTTTTCCGGAAAAAGATGCCGATGATTGGAACAAGTACAATATACATGGCGGTAATAAACCCGCTTTTTCCGACCGTTGTGTACTGAATGCCAATCTGTTGCAGATTGGTTGCGATACAAAGTAAAATGCCGCAAATGATTCCGCCGGGCAATGCCGCTTTCCAGCACAGACGCCGCTGACGGCCGGATTGTCCCGCCGCATGTCCCCGGTAAAAAATCACGGGAAGCAACACCACACCGCCGATCAGTGACCGTGCAGTGGTGAAAGTAAACGGTTTCACGTAGTCCATTCCCACGCTCTGTGCGACAAAGGCGAATCCCCAGATCGCAGCAGTTAAGAGAAGCAGAAGGGAATGCTTAATGGTATTTTGATTCATAAAAATTCCTTTGTTATCTGAGGTAATAAAAAGCCAGATGCAATGTGCGATTCTCAAAGAGATACCGCAAAGCACAGGCTTTCTACTTATTATAGAGTATTCAACATATTTGTTCAAGTGCAAATAAAAACACAAAACCTTTTGCGGATTTATTACAATATCATAGTGTAAGGGAGAAATCCCTGGGACGTCTTTGGGAAACAGAAAGGAATCACAACGTGACAAAGCAAAAGTTTGACGAATTTATCCTTGCGCATGGGCGGGACATCCTGTGGTTTTGCAGGATGACAACCGGAAATGCACAGGAAGGCGAGGAACTGTATCAGGATACCATGCTTACGTTACTGGAACAGATAGAAAAACTGGACGAAGCGAACAATACCAAAAGTTATGCTCTGTCCGTGGCAGTCCGTCTTTACAAAAACCGCAGAAGAAAATTTGCGTGGCGGATGCGGATTGCACCGCAGGAAAGTTACGAGGAACATCTGCAAAATGGCGGGAAAACACCGGAACATAAAGAAACCAATCCGGAGGCACAGATTCTGCAGGAGGAAACCATACAGGAAGTGCAAAAAATGGTGCAGCAGCTTCCGGAAAAATACCGGCTGGTGGTCTATCTGTATTATTCGGCGGACATGAAACTGACGGAGATTGCGGAGTGCCTGCATCTGTCGGTAAATACCGTAAAGACCCGCCTGCGCAAAGCAAAACTTCTTTTAAAGGAAAAATTGGAGGTAATCGGATATGAACGATGAACAGTTGGATGAGATTTTAAGAAACGCCCTTACACCGCAGCGGGAAATCAAAGAGGAGGAAATTTTACTGAAGAAACGCAGAAGGGGGGAAAAGACAATGAAAAACAGGAAAATTAAAATGGCAGGAATCGCAGGAACGGTAGCGGCGGCACTGGCACTTGCCTGCATTCTTCCACAGACCTCGTTTGCCGAGCAGATCAAAAAGATGTTTCAGGGCTATTGGGGACAGCGGAGTGAATTGACCGATTATGTCACAAGAGGCGTATTCAGCGATCAGGATGAACATATGCTGTTTTCCGTGGAGGAAGTGCTCTCGGACGAAGTGGCTGTGAGTGTGGTTGTGCGCTATGAGGCAAAGGATGAGGCCGGCGAAAAATGGCTGGCAACCGAAGGTCCGGCGGGAACGGAAAGCTACGATGAGAATGGAAATCTTTTTCCGGACAGGCAGTTGTATCTACTGTGGGGAAAGAAAGATGATTACCGTAGCTTAACAAGCAGTGCACAACTGATCCGGGGACAGAGTGATGAAAAAGTACAGTATTTTGTGCTGAATCTAAGCTATGGAGAGTGGTCTGCCCGTCTAAAAAAGGCGACATTGTGTTACGATCTTCCAACAAAAGATGAAAATATGACAGCGCTGGATACCAGCTGCAACGTTCCTGTTTATGAATATACATTGAAGGCAAAAGATCAAAAGCAGATCAGCCCGAAGTACTATGAGCCAAAGCGGATGCGGCTGACGCAGCTGAGTGTTGTCATCTATGGAACAACTACCGAGTATTATAGAAAAATGCAGAAGGATGCAGAATGGCCATTTGGCTTAGAAAGATGGGGGAAGGATCAGGAAAGCGTGGGAGAAGATCTTGGAAAAACCTCTTTGATTTATAAGGATGGAACGCGCAACTGGAATATTGCAGATCCTTATATAATTGATAGCATTAAGGATTCAAGGGCAAAGAAAACCTATTCGGACTGCAATGCAGTGTTACAGTCAGGAACTTTCTACAGGGTAACTTCGTATCTTGGGTTACAGGTGGCGAATAAAATTGATCCACAAGAGGCCAGTGAGATTGTTATGCGAACGAAGAACCGGGAAGTGACGTATGAACTGATCAAAGAAGAGTGATGGAAACTTCTTTTGATAAATTGCTGGTTAACTGCGTGGTCTGGGGCCTTTTGTTTTTCAGAGGGACGGATTTGCGGGGACTGTTCTAAATATAAGTTTTTTCGATGCGACGGAAGAAGGGGGGACATTATCTTTCTACAGAAAAATTTACAAGTCAGCGCCGATGTTGATTTCAGGTTGGTTTGGCAAAGGTTTTACTTTTATGCT
>CAKROP010000266.1 GCA_934373375.1 uncultured Anaerosacchariphilus sp. | reverse complement strand
CTGCTTCCCGTTCCTATGGTAAAATAGGAGTAACGAGATTGTGAGGTGGGAAAATGAAGACGTCGAAGGGATGGAAGCAGTTCGAGAGAACGTTACTGGTTCTTCTTGTACTGCTTCTTTTTGCGTTGACAGGCCCGTTGCGGCTAAAAAGCGGCGGTGGGGAGCAAAGCAGAGTAACAGCCCTCAGAACCGGCTGGTATCAGCTTTCGGACGGGGGCAGGAAGGAGATACAGCTTCCGGTCCGTGTGGAGGTTTCCGGGGAGGGCAGCGTCGAGCTGTGGAACGACAGCCTCCGGCCGGAGGACGCCGGGAAGGTGTTGTCTGTAGGGGGCGTACAGTATGGCCCGGAGGTCTGGCTGGGTGAGACACAGCTCTACCGATATGAGGACAATGCGTTTCCGAAAAACGATCAGATGAAGGGAAAGCTGTGGGCAGATATTACGCTTCCCGAAGAGACGGGAACCGAGCCTCTCCGGGTGATTTATACACAGCCGGACGCCGGAGAGCTTATCATAGAAGCGCCGGAGCTTGGGAGCAGGCAGGAGATTACCGGACGGCATCTTCAGAAGGTATCGGTTTCCCTGGTTATCGTGGTGTGTATGCAGTGTCTGGGAGTGATATCCCTGTGTATCTATCTCTATATGCGCAGGCAGGGAATCCGGGAAGAACGGTTCCTGGATGTATCGCTTTTTCTGCTGGTGTGCGGCTTCTGGTGTCTGACGGATTCCGGGATCTATCAGATGTACGGAAAAAACACAGCCCTGGGAAGCGTGCTTTCCTTCTATGCGTTTATGCTGATGTCGGTTCCTATGCTGCATTTTGTCCGCAATACGTTGAAAAAAGAGTCCGGTGTGGTTGTGAATCTCTGGATTACGGCTCTGTATCTGAATGCGTTACTTCAGGGAGTATTGCATAAAACGTATGGGATTCCCTTTATCCGGATGCTGGTTGTGACCCATCTGCTGCTGTTCTCCGGCGTGCTGTGTATGATTTTCCTGCTGTGGAGAGAATACAGGAGCGAGAAGAATCAGCAGTCCGGGCTCTGCCTGTACGCGTTCAGTATGCTGGGGATCTCCGGGGTGATTGCGCTTGTGCTGTACTGGGCGTTCCGGATATACTGGTATGAGGCTGTTTTCCAGTTCGGAATCCTGCTTTATATCGCGCTGATGTTCTGGGGACTGATTTGCAAGGTAGCGGAGGATATCCGGTTCCGTATGGAGCAGAGGATCTGCGAACGGATGTCCACCGAAGATCGCCTGACCGGCATGAAGAACCGGAAAGCCTTTGAGAAATATCTGCAGGACTGCGTCCGGGATGTGGAAGGCGTAAAGGATGCAGAACTGATTTTTATTCAGATGGAGGATCTGCTGGAATTTAACGATACCTACGGCATGAGCGTAGGCGACGAGGGCGTCATCGGCACGGCGGGCTGCGTGAAGCGGGCCGGGACCCTGGCGGGAGAGCAGGTAAAATGCTTCCGCGTCAGCGGCAATGAATTTGCGGCAATTATCCCGGGGCAGAATGACGGAGCGTCAGTATATGAGAAGCTTCTGGTTCAGGAGGTCTGCTGTTATAACAGCATGGTCACAGGAAGGGGACGGCTGCATTTAAGCTGTGGAAGCAGCTCCTTAAGAAAGCCGGACGGTTCCCGCAGAACCGTCAGCGACTGGATGGCCGGCGCAAATCAAAATCTGCAGAAGAATCGAGACAGCATGAGGGGAGGCAGAAGAGATGATGTATAATATGGATTTCCTGTTTGTGGCAATGATTCTTTTGGTGCTGGTTCTGTGGCACTATTACAGCCAGAGACGGCCGGACAACCTGAACAACCGCGCGTTTCTTGTATTTGTGGTGTTGGGCAGTCTGGATGTGCTGGCAGAAATTCTGAGTACCTATTATATCATTTCCGCAAAGGGCAGCTTCGGAACCGGAGCCGTTCTTACGACGACGGTATTCTATGTGTTTCAGGCGCTGCTTCCCTATGTATTTATCTGTTATATCTGTACGCTCAGGGAAAATCATACGGTTTCGCGGAAGTGTCTGGCCCTGTGCGGCGTTCCGACGCTGATACTTCTGGGGATTATTCTGACCAATCCCTTTACAGGCCTGTTATTTTCCTTTGACCCGTATAGGGGGTATGTAAAAGGCAGCTGGTATATGCTGATGTACGTAAGCGCCCTGCTTCATATCCTGGCGGCGCTTATGATGGTCCTGGCCTGGAAAAGGAAGCTGGATCGGCAGAAAATCAGGACGCTCAGGGAAATTGTGGTGCTGACCGCAGGCGGCGTACTGATACAGAGCCGGTGCCAGTGGCTTCTGATGACAGGCTTTGGCCTGAGCCTGGCGATTCTGACCCTGTTCTTTACCATCAACAATCCTTACACCAATTCGGACAGTATGACAGGACTTTATGACAAGCCCTGCCTGATTCGGAAAATGAATGAAATGATCCGGAGCGGCCGTCAGTTCCATCTGATTATGGTGGACGTCTATCAGCTGTCCCTCATCAATAAGGTGGCCGGAATCCGCAGCGGTGACAGGCTGCTTCAGGATCTGGCAGAGCGGATGCAGCTGCTGGCAGGCGCCCGGGCGTTCCGGACGGCAGGCAAGCACTTTGTGCTGCTGGCAATCTCCCTGGAGGAGTATGAACGATTTCTGAAAACCCTGAAAGGGCTGTTTGAGAAGGATATGATACTGGGGGACGCGGAGCAGTGGATAAAGTGTCCGGTCATACTCAGCGGCATTGTAAATGCAGAAAAGCTGGAGGATGGCAATATGGTGCTTTCCTATGCGGAATATCTGGAATCCCTGTCCCTGAAAATGGGTTCCACCGAGGTGGTCCAGAACGACGAGCGTACCAAGAAGAGCTTTCTGTACAACAAGCAGGTAGAAAATTTCCTGTATACAGCCATCGAGGAGGATCTGTTCCAGGTATACTACCAGCCGGTCTATTCCACCAGAAATAAGCAGTTTGTGACCCTGGAGGCCTTAAGCCGTCTGAAGCATCCGGAGCTTGGCTGGATTGCGCCGGATATCTTTATCCGGATTGCGGAGGACAACTGCCTGATTGACCGCATCAGTGATCTGCAGTTTTATCGGATCTGCCGGTTTCTGAAGGAACATCCGGATCTGATGAAGCAGATTCGGAATGTGAAGATCAACCTGTCCCCACTGGATCTGATGCGTAAGGACTGCAGCGGCCATTTTATCCGGATCATGGATGAATTCGGACTGCCCCATGAATGGGTTCAGTTTGAAATCACCGAAACCGTGGCCACCGAGTACAATACGGGACTGGGCCGGGTAGTAGAGGATTTTGTGAAGGATGGAATCGGCCTGTGCCTGGACGATTTCGGTTCCGGCTACGCGAACCTGAATACGGTTATGCAGCTTCCGTTCTCGGTGATCAAGCTGGACCGGTCCCTGCTGTTTGGCATCTGCTCCGACGGCCGGTCCGCCTCTTTCTATCACA
>CAKROP010000265.1 GCA_934373375.1 uncultured Anaerosacchariphilus sp. | reverse complement strand
CGCCCGCTGTCTCAGACAACGAGCGCTTAACCTTATGGCTTATATAGAACTTATGTAATTGACTTTCCTTATGCGCCTGCCTTAGCAGCCTTTCCCGCGGTCGCTTTCTTCTTGTTGGGATCCGGACGGAACAGCAGGTACAGCAGAACTGCAAGCACAACCAGCGCTACAATCGTAAATACGTTGAACGCTACCTCGCCGATGGCCAGACCAACCAGCTGATATACAACCAGTGCTACGCAGTAAGCCATCAGGTTCTGGAACAGGATAGCGAACCAGAAGAACTTCCGGTTGCCCAGCTCCTTCGCCATGGAGGAGATAGCTGCCAGACACGGTGAATCGAACATGTTGAACAGCAGGAAGGATACTGCCGCGATTCCGCTGGGGAAGAATGCAGCAAATGCGTCGTGCATGGATACCTCGTACTCCTCCACCTCAACAGCCAGAGAGGACAGAAGACCCATGGTGGAAACGATACCCTCTTTTGCCACGAAACCGGACAGAGAGGATGCAACTGCCTGCCAGGTACCGAAGCCCAGCGGAGCAAACAGCGGAGCAAGTACGCCGCCGATCACAGCCAGCAGAGAATCTGCGGAATCTACCAGTCCAAAGCTTCCGTCTACGAAGCCGAAGGAACCAAGGAACCACATCACTGCACAGCAGAGGAACAGGATGGTACCGGCCTTCTTAATGAATGCCCATACACGCTCCCATACGTGAAGCAGTACGCCCTTAACAGAGGGAACATGGTATGCCGGAAGCTCCATAACGAAGGGAACCGGATCGCCGGCAAACATCTTTGTCTTCTTCAGAATGATACAGCAGACGATAACCATGATGATACCGGCAAAGTACATCACCGGAGCCATCCACCATGCGCCGCCCATCAGGAAGCCTGCAATCAGGGCGATAACCGGCAGCTTCGCGCCACAGGGAATCATGGTTGTGGTCATCATTGTCATACGACGGTCGCTCTCGCTCTCGATGGTCCTGGTACCCATGATACCCGGAACACCACAGCCGGAGGAAATCAGGAACGGAATGAAGCTCTTTCCTGACAGACCGAAACGACGGAATACACGGTCCATGATGAACGCTACACGCGCCATGTAACCGCAGTCCTCAAGGATGGACAGGAACAGGAATACGATAGCCATCTGCGGAACGAATCCGATGGGAGCTCCCAGGCCGCCCAGGATACCGTCTACCACCAGGGAGATAACCCAGTCAGATGCGCCTGCGTTGGTCAGCAGAGTCTCAGCGCCGCCCTGCAGCCACTCGCCGAACAGCACGTCATTGGTCCAGTCTGTTACCACGGTACCGATGGTGGATACTGCGATATAGTAAACAAGGAACATAACAACTGCGAAAATCGGCAGAGCCAGAATACGGTTGGTTACGATCTTGTCAATCTTATCAGAAGTAGAAAGCTCACCGGCTTTACGCTTCTTGGAAACGCACTCTTTTACCAGCTCCTGAATGTACAGGTATCTCTGGTTCGTGATGATACTCTCAGCGTCGTCGTCCATCTCCTTCTCGCACTCTTTGATGTGCTCTTCCAGATGGGACTTCAGGTCAGCGGAAAGCTGAATGGTCTCGAGAGCCTTAGAATCGCGCTCGAAAATCTTAATTGCATACCAGCGAAGCTCTACGGAATCTACCAGGCCCTGTACAGACTCCTCGATATGTGCGATGGCATGCTCTACGCTTCCGGTAAATACGTGAGGAAGCTCTGTCTGCTTGCCCTTCTTTGCTTCTTCGATACACAGCTCAGCTGCCTTCTTGGTAGCGTCGCCCTTCAGCGCACTGATCTCGATGACCTTGCAGCCCAGCTTCTTCTCAAGCTTTGCAATGTCGATCTTGTCACCGTTCTTTCTTACCAGGTCCATCATGTTGATGGCGATAACCATCGGCAGACCTACCTCGACCAGCTGTGTGGTCAGATACAGGTTACGCTCAATGTTCGTACCGTCGATGATGTTCAGGATGACGTCCGGTTTTTCCTGTACCAGATAGTTTCTGGTTACGACTTCCTCAAGTGTGTACGGGCTCAGGGAATAGATACCCGGAAGGTCCTGGATGATGACGTCCTTATTTCCTACCAGACGTCCTTCCTTCTTCTCTACCGTTACGCCAGGCCAGTTACCAACGTACTGGTTGCTGCCTGTCAGATTGTTAAACAATGTTGTTTTGCCGCAGTTCGGATTTCCTGCAAGCGCAATTTTAATTGACATGTTTTCCCCTTTTCCTGACCCTTTCATCCTCTGGGCCATAATTTAATTTGAAAATAACGCTTTGTCTTTAAAGCTTACTCCATCTCCAGGATATCCGCATCTGCCTTACGCAGTGAAAGCTCGTAGCCACGGACAGTTACCTCGATGGGATCTCCAAGCGGCGCCACCTTACGCACATAGAGCTCTGTACCTTTTGTGATTCCCATGTCCATGATACGTCTCTTCAGCGCACCCTCTCCATGGATCTTCACAACTTTGGACACCGCTCCTACCGGAACATCTCTTAAGGTTTTCATTTCTTCCACTCCTCCTTCACATTTGTTGGATTTCTTTACAAATGTCATACTATGTTTACACAGATTCTCAGGTCTGCGGTACAACCATCACTTTGGAAGCCATCTGGCTTGTAATAGCAAGCCGGGATTCCTTCACGTTCACGATGATATTGCCGTCTCCCAGCTGGGAAATGATGGTGATATGCGCGCCGGCTACAAAACCCAAATCTTCCAGATGTTTCTTGGCCTCTTCATTCCCGCCGACTCTGGCAACCATGAGTTCGTCGCCCGCCTTGGACATCGCTAATGGCATCATGATCGATCGCTCCTCTCTTCTTTCGTCCGCATGGAACAGACTGCTTCGCCGGAGCCTTTGCAGTTTGTCTATGCTTACTTTAGTTAGTTAATATTTACTAACATCGTGTTTTATTCTAACTCAATCAATTTTGATTGTCAATATCAATAAGGAAATTTTATTAGCTTATGCTAACTATTTTTAGAGTTCCCGTCTTACAGTGTCTATTTTGGTCAATTTTCCCTGTTTTCAGGAAAAAAAATTAGTGCATAAATTCCAACCCTTTCCATCTGATAAATGGAAATTTTGAAATCCATGCACTTTTTTTCCCAGTTTCTTCCCGTTCTGTTTTGAAACTATTCTATACTGACTGTTCTGTCGGTTTCTCCGGTTCTACGCCTGCTTCCTCTTCTGCCGCTTCTTTGAAATCCTCCATCTGCTCCGGCGTCGCCCGGGGGAGATCTCCCACGGAATTGACCCCGAACCGGCGCAGGAATTCCTCCGTCGTGCCAAAGAGAATGGGACGTCCCGGCGCGTCCATACGACCCACCTCTTCAATGAGGCCGTATTCCACCAGCTTGTTCACAGCGTGATCGCTCTTGACACCGCGGATCTTCTCCACTTCCTGCCGGGTCACTGGCTGCTTGTATGCCACGATTGACAACACTTCCAGCT
>CAKROP010000264.1 GCA_934373375.1 uncultured Anaerosacchariphilus sp. | reverse complement strand
GAATATACAGCTTCCCTTCAAAAATATGTGCTGTTCCAAAAGGTCTTACTCTTGGCTGGTCGCCTTCCACTGTTGCCAAATAATATGTCTCTGCTTCTTTTAAAAATTTTACTACTCGTTCCATGGTATAATCCTCCTTCTCTTAAAAGCTATCAATAATAAAATGATACCACCATTTACCCCGCTTCAACAAACACAATTCCATAATTTTTCTCAGACTACTGCTCTTTTGAACAGCTTTTTCCTCACTGTCTGTAAAATACATCTGCCTGAAGAATACTCCAGAAGTAATCTCCCCTGTAACCGTCAATATAATAGACTAACGGTGCGATATCCGGTCCGGAGAAGTAGATGTCGAGTTCCACGCCTTCATGGACGTCGGAATGATCTGTCACGATTTCCCATTTGTACGGTTCATCACCATATTTGTCCAGATATGGAATGTAGACATACGCGGCATCCTCTGTCAGGCGGAAGGCTTCCTGTCCTGTCTCATCATACCAGGTGCCAAGGTAATTTCCTGCCAGAATAGTATCCACGTCATCCTGCTCGTTAAAAATCCCCTGTTCGGACAGTTTTTCCGGAATTTTAAAGTTTTTAAATTGTTCTGCGGTGATCGGATCTGATGCCAGCTGTCGATCTTCCTCTGTTGCTCCACCTGCAAGAATTACTTTGCCGGACATATTCTCATTCTTTTTTTCACTGTCGGTTTCTGCGTCATCACCGGCTCTGGCTGCATCTCCATTTTCTGTATTGTCGGATGCCTTTGTATCAACGTCATCATTCTGTCCCAGATCATTTTCCTGCGCAGGAGAACTGCTGTCCCCATTCGTATCCGGCTGTTCCGTATCTGCCTTGTCAGCCAGTGCTTTTGCCACATCAACCAAGGCTTCCTGTATACTGCCTGTCCTGCGCTCCTCCATTTTGGTTCCGAGATTTGCCCAGGCGAGAATGCCGAAAAGATTGCATGCCAGCCAGACTAACACAAACCAGAGGATGAGCAGACCTTTGCTTTTCATCCCATCTGCGATAAGGGTTTGCACCAGCATGCAGAGTAAGATCAGCCACCAGATAGACATAGCGACCCAGGCGAGATAGAATCCTGTGAGAAGGATTAACGAGTTCTGATAGTATTGCTCTGTTCCACTTGGGAATAACAGCTCCACTGCCGTAAAGATGCCTGTCGCAAGAAGAAGGATGCCAAGACTATGGATCGCCGGAGGAAGCTTTTCGAATTTTTTCTGATTCTCTGTTCCCCATACGCTGAGCGTCTCTTTTAATTTTTCCGTATCTCCTGCAAAAAGTGCCCGGATTTCCTGCTCATTTCGTTCCGATCCTTTTATAGGGATTGCGATGCACTGTTCCATCTGGATCTTCCATTTTTCGTCCCTCAGAAAATAGGACGCTGCCGCCTGATACAGATAGTAAGTCTGTAATTCATTTTTCTTCAAATCTTCCTGCGTAATTTCTGCAAGTGCCATCCGTGCCTGCTTTGGCCGGTCCAGCAAAAGCTCCTGTCTCGCAAGCTGTAAAAGCAATGCCCGCTTCGATGCTTTTCCCATGTGCCGGATTGTCCGGTAGTGCACGAGATTGTATTCGTACGGCGCATCTTTCCCCAGTTCGAGCTCTTCCGTCTTTTTCTGCAAAATCTTTTTATCGTGGTAATCCCCGGCAAAGCGGAGGCATGTACGCGCTGCCATCCATACCATATATAAAATCAGGCAGCTCTCCAGCGAAACACCGGTATCTCCATTATATATTTTCCAGACGGCAATCCCGGCAAGTGCCGCAATCAGAGCAACCGACAGTACTATATACCGCACTCTCCGGCGCTCTGCCCGCCTTGCAATCCGGGTAACCTCATCATCCTGTAATTCAAATGGTTCTGTTAAGTCATATGGGTTCATTTCAAATATCCAAAACTCCTTTTCTGTATGAGATTCAGTCTGTCCTATCTCACCGTAAATTCAAACACCTCTTTCTCATCCCCACGGCATGGCTTAAAGCTTCCTTCTGCATTTCCATTCGGATTGCCATACTTCATAAAGTTCGTCCAGCAGTCTATCATCTGCTCGCTTAAGGCGTAATCGCCCTCCTCGAGTGGACGCCAGCAGCGCTTCACCGTGCCGAACATATACCACAGCTCAGAACTGTGGAAAGCTCCGTTCTCATCTCCCGGAAGCTTTCTTGTAAATTCATACATCCATGCAGGCTGTCTGCCAGCCTCTGCAAGCTTCCTGCAAAAGCTTAAACATCCATCATAAACCGGACCATGCTCCCCTTTCTGTTTTATCTCCGGTGTCACCAGAATGTCATCTGCGGTGCTGCCAAGCATATATGGGATATCTTTTATTTTCATCTGCTCAATGAGTGCGCTGTAGCTGTCTTCCAGAAGATACCCGTCAATTGTAGGAACAAGAAAAAGTCCTTTTGCCTCCGGAAATGCTTTTCCCAGAAATTTGGGGAACAGCTCCATCACTTTTTCTGCTGACAATGCCCTTAGCTCCTCCAGATTCTTCGCCCCTGCCTCTTCCACGAAATAGCTTCCAAGCTTCTCCTGAAACGCAAGTGTCATGTCATCACGGTTCAGCCCGTTCTGGTAACCGCCGCCGCTCTGGAAGATGGCTTTTGCAATCCAGTCTTTCGTCAGTGGGCTGGACACAAGGGTCTGTGTGCTCATCGCGCCTGCGCTCTGTCCGAACACCGTAATATTCTTCGGATCTCCGCCGAATGCTTCGATATTTTCATAAACCCATTTTAAGGCTGCAACCTGATCGAGCATGCCATAGTTTCCGGAGATACCTCTTTCATTCTCTGCATCAAGCCACGGATGAGCCAGAAATCCGAATACATTGCACCGGTACTCCACTGATACCAGAATGACACCCCTTTTGCAGTAAGCCTCCCCGTCGAACTCCTGCTCGGAATTGTATCCGCCCATGAAAGCTCCTCCATGGATCCAGAACGCTACCGGATACGGGGTATTGCTCTCCTCCTTCGGTGTCCAGATGTTCACATACAGGCAGTCTTCCGACATCTCCCTGTCGAAGGAAGGATCCGTGTAAAATTCTTTCAGGTAGAACGGATCCATCTGTGGCATCTGCATGCATCTGGCATTATAAGTATCCGCCTCATAAATGCCGTCCCACGGCTCCAATTCCTGTGGCGCCCGCCAGCGCAGCTTGCCTACCGGCGGCTTCGCGTATGGGACACTTCTGTATTCCAGATAGTCTCCGTGGTCTACGCCTGTCATTTTTCCGTATTTTGTTTCAATTACCTTCATATTGTAAAAACCTCCCGTGTAAAAATGCACTGCTTCATTTTATTGAAAGTATAACGCGGTTGAGAGCCAGGCGCAAGTTTCGTCTTCCATATACCCTAAATATTCTCCTCTTTCAGCTGGCGAGATGGCGCAACTATCTGTCATTTGGGGGTTGTACCTCTCAAATATACTTTTTTAATTGCTTCCGTTCTTCCCCTGCGCTATAATAG
>CAKROP010000263.1 GCA_934373375.1 uncultured Anaerosacchariphilus sp. | reverse complement strand
TCCGCTGTGGCCGGAAAGGGACTGAAGGAACTCCTCTACTATGTAAGAGAGCTGCTTGACCAGGCGCCCCAGGAAGCCATCGTCTTCGAGCAGGAGTACTTCCCGGGCGAGGAGCTGGTATATGAGAACCTGCCCTACACTGTCACCAAGTCCGAGGAGGAAGAGGGCGTCTTCATCGTGGAAGGACCGCGTATCGAGAAAATGTTGGGCTACACCAACCTGGATTCCGAGAAGGGCTTTGCCTTCTTCCAGAACTTCCTGAAGAATACGGGTATCTTAAAGGAACTCGAGGAAGCCGGTATTCAGGAAGGCGATACCGTCCGGATGTACGGACTTGCATTCGACTACTTCCGTTAGGCAATGAGCAGTGCGAAAGAAAGAAAAGACAGACACGTTGTACCCGAAGGGCACATAAGGGGCTGTTTTTGCTTTCTTTCATAGGGCGAAGCCCGCGAGCGAAACGGAGCGCAGCGTAGTTGAGCTTGAAGAGCGATAGCATGCACTGCGGACTAAATATATAACAAAAGGAGAAATCATGACAAGTAAACAGCGTGCTTATTTAAAAGGCCTCGCAATGACCATGGAGCCGATTTTCCAGGTTGGTAAATCTTCCGTTACACCGGAATTTACCAAGGCTGTGGACGAAGCGCTGACTGCCAGAGAGCTGATTAAGCTCAGCGTTCTGCAGAACTGCGCGGATGATCCCCGCGCCATCGCAGAGGTAATTGCTGACCGCACCCGCTCTCAGGTCGTGCAGGTGATCGGCAAGAAGATCGTGCTGTATCGTGAGAATACAGACGAAAAGTACAAGAAAAAGAAGATTGTACTTCCGTTATAAGATTTTATAAAACACAGATTCTCAGGGAAAGGCGGTTATTTTCATGGAGCTTACACGAAATAAGGTCGGCATCTTGGGCGGAACCTTTGATCCGATTCATACCGGACATCTGATTCTGGCGGAAGCTGCCTATGAGTCCTTTTCCCTGGATTATGTACTGATTATGCCAAATGGCAACCCGCCACACAAAGCCGGTCAGGTGAACGCTACCATGGAACAGCGCACCCGGATGGCGGAGCTTGCTGTGGCGGATAATCCGCATCTTAAGGTATCGGATTTCGAGAAAACACCGCAGGATTATCATTATACCTACGAAACCCTGGAGTTTCTGAAAAAAGAGCACCCGGATACCGATTACTATTTTATTCTGGGAGCGGATTCCCTGGTTCATTTCCACACCTGGATGGAACCCAGACGGATCTGTGAAGCCTGCAGTATCCTGGCGGCTACCCGGGATCATATGGAAAGCGAAGAGTTAACTGCTCGCATTCGGGAGCTTTCCCGGGTGTTCGGCGCTCATATTTATCCCATGGAGACGCCCAACATCGACATTTCCTCCAATATGATCAGGGAGCGTGTCCGCACCGGCCGTTCTATCCGGTATTACGTGCCTGAGGCAGTGGAGGAATATATTTATAAAAAGGGATTATACTGTCCGGCTTAAGGAGTTACTGATTACGATGAAGAATTATGATATGAAATCCTATCAGAAAAAGCTGAAGCGGGAAATGGATGAGGGCAGATATCAGCATACACTGGGCGTCATGTATACTTCTGCGGCCCTGGCCATGCGCTACGAATATGATATCCAGAAGGCACAGATGGCGGGACTTCTGCACGACTGTGCGAAATGTATTCCCAATGGAAAGAAATTAAAGCTGTGTGAGAAGCACAACATTCAGATCACAGAGGTGGAGCGCCGCAATCCCTTTCTGCTGCATGCGAAGCTTGGAGCCTTTCTGGCCATGCATGAGTACGGCATCAACGACAAGGAGATTGTCAGCGCCATTTTAAACCATACCACCGGTAAACCGAACATGTCATTGCTTGACAAAATCGTCTACGTGGCGGACTATATCGAGCCCCGCCGTAACAAGGCACCGAATCTGACGGAGGTCCGGAAGCTTGCGTTTACGGATCTGGATGAGGCTCTGTATAAGATTCTGTCTGATACACTGGCTTATCTGGACGACGGCCCGGGCGAGGTGGACGAGATGACAGTCAAAGCCTATGAATATTATAAGGCAAAGCGTGAGGAGGCAAACCATGACACAGAAGCAGTCTAAGGAAATGGCGCGTCTGGCTTATCAGGCCATGGAAGACAAGAAAGCGCGCGATATCCGTATCATTGATATTTCTGAAATTTCCGTTCTGGCCGATTATTTTCTGATTGCCAGCGGTTCCAATAAGAACCAGGTACAGGCCATGGTGGACAACGTACAGGAGGAGCTGCATAAGGCAGGCTTCGTTCCGAAGCAGGTGGAGGGCTACAACAGCGCCAACTGGATTCTCCTGGACTATGGCGATATCATCATCCATGTATTTGATGAAGAAAATCGTCTGTTCTACGATCTGGAGCGGATCTGGAGAGACGGATCCGTCATTACTGCCAAGGATCTGGAGGCATAAAAATCATGAGTACGATCGAAAAGGTGACCAAGACCACCGATAACCGCTTCCTGAATATGTACGATCTGGATGTCGTTACAAAAACCGGTCATAAGGGACTTTACCACGTGGCATCCCGGGCAAAGGACGTGTCCGATTTGAAGCTGAATACTCATGTCAACAAACCGGATGGAGTCATTATCTATGCCCTCTATGGCGAAAAGCGGGAGCAGGTGGTTCTGATTCGCCAGTATCGCTTCAGCATCGGCGGTTACATCTATGAATTTCCGGCGGGACTGGTGGATGAAGGGGAAAATTATCATCAGGCAGGTGTGCGGGAACTGAAAGAGGAGACCGGACTTACGTTTCATCCTGTTGAAGTAGATGAAATGTACAGCCGCCCTTATTTTACGACCATTGGAATGACCGATGAGTCCTGCGCTGCTGTATACGGTGTCGCAGACGGTGTAATTTCCAGGAATGGTCTGGAAGACGGTGAGGAGATAGAAGTCGTTTTGGCAGATCGCACGGAAATTCGAAGAATTCTGAAGGAAGAGAATGTGTCGCTGATGTGCGCATACATGATGATGCATTTTCTGTATGCGGATCCGGAGAAGCCTTTTGGATTTTTACATGCGGAATAAACATGACATCAGGTAAATGTGACTCTGCCAAGAAAGTGACGGTCGTAGAGAGCAACACATTAACGTAAAAAGATGTAACATTATAAAGGCTCTGTATTACAAATCATATGTGATACAGAGCCTTTTACAGGATAGCTTTTATAACAGGCATATCGTATACGGAACGAAAAGCTCCGCGATATGTCTGTTATTTATTTTCTATTACACATTTCAGTAATTACCGGAAGAAGCGGAACACACCGAACACCTTACCAAGGATCTGACAATCCGGCACGATAATCGGATCCATGGTGTCATTTTCCGGCTGCAGACGGATGTGATCGGCCTCGCGATAGAAGGTCTTGACCGTCGCGGAGTCGTTGATCAGCGCAACCACCATGTCGCCGTTGGCAGCGGTCTGACACTGCTCCACAAG
>CAKROP010000262.1 GCA_934373375.1 uncultured Anaerosacchariphilus sp. | reverse complement strand
TTCTGCTGCGTCGCACTATGTTCAGCGGCGAGGCGGTGCCCTTTGTTATGGAGCTGCCCAACTACCGGCTTCCGGGTGCAAAGAACGTGGGCCATCTTTTATGGGATAAGGCAAAGGATTTCCTGCAGCGCGCATTTACCGTTATCTTCATGGCGACGCTGGTAATCTGGTTTCTGCAGACCTTCGATCTGCATCTGACCCAGGTGACAGATTCCCAGAACAGTATCCTGGCGCACGTGGCGGGAATTATTGCGCCGATCTTTAAGCCCATGGGCTTTGGCGACTGGCGGATTTCCACGGCGCTGATCACGGGCTTCCTGGCAAAGGAGAGCGTGGTATCCACCCTGTCGATTCTGTTCGGCGGAACAGAGGCGCTGATGAGCCTCCTGACGCCGCTGGCAGTTGTGAGCCTTCTGACCTTCTGCCTGCTCTATACACCCTGCGTGGCAGCCGTTGCCTCTATTAAGCGGGAGCTTGGCGGAAAATGGGCCGTGGCAGTTGTGATTCTCCAGTGCGTCATCGCATGGATAGCGGCATTCGCGGTACACACGGTGGGGATGCTGCTGTAATGTTGTATACAATGTACTATCATTCCCCGATGGGAGGAAAAAATTAAACGTGAGTTTTTTGTTGGGTATTATCTATCTTTCTTTTATCAGTCTGGGACTGCCGGACGCCCTGCTGGGTTCGGCATGGCCGAATATGTATCCGGAGTTTCAGGTTCCGGTGTCCTACGCAGGTATGATTTCCATGATCATTGCGTTTGGAACGATTTTGTCCAGCCTGCAAAGCGATCGCCTCACCAGACGCTTTGGAACGGGTAAGGTGACGGCGGCGAGTGTGGGGATTACCGCCCTGGCGCTGTGGGGCTTTTCCGTCAGCCACAGCTTTCTCCAGCTGTGTTTATGGGCGATTCCCTATGGACTGGGAGCAGGAAGCGTTGACGCTTCCCTGAATAATTATGTGGCGCTGCATTACGCCAGCAAGCATATGAGCTGGCTGCATTGTATGTGGGGATTGGGAACAACGCTGGGACCCTACATCATGGGAGCGGTACTTACCGGCGGAGCCGCGTGGAATATGGGATATCGGGTTATATCGCTGCTGCAGATTGTACTTACAGCAGTTTTAATCATCAGTCTCCCCAAGTGGAAGGAAGAGAATCCTGCAGGAGAGGAAACAAGGGGTGGGAAACCGCTCACCCTCAGGGAAATTATATCGATTCCGGGGGCAAAGGCAATCATGCTTTGTTTCTTCTGCTATTGCGCTGTCGAGCAGACAACGATGCTTTGGGCAAGCAGCTACTTGAATCTTGCAAAAGGAATCGACGCCAAAACAGCTGCTTCCTTTGCCGGAATATTTTGTACCGGGATTACCGTCGGACGTGGAATCAACGGTTTTATAGCCATGAAATGGAAGGACGAGCAAATGGTCCGTATGGGTGAGGGTATTATACTGATGGGAATTCTGGTAATGCTGCTGCCCCTGGGAAATCTTGCGTCCCTGATTGGATTTTCCCTGATTGGTCTGGGTTGCGCGCCTGTATATCCCTGTATTATCCACTCTACACCGGAATATTTTGGAGCAGAACGTTCGCAGGCCATGATAGGAGTCCAGATGGCAAGCGCCTATGTCGGCATCTGTCTGATGCCACCCTTCTTTGGTCTGCTTGCAAATCACATATCGATCCGGATACTTCCTTTATATTTGCTGTTTTTTCTTGTAATTATGGGAGTAATGTATGAATTGTTGAATAAGAAATAAGAAAGGTGCTGCCGCACGAAACTTAAATTCGTACGGCAGCACCTTTAACTAACAGTTTACATAATTAAGAATCACTGCCAGCGTCAGCATATGTACCGGATAAAATCCATAGCACAGATACTGGAAGGGCTTGCTGTGGTAGCCCTGCCGTCCGCGGTACAGCCAGATGGGAATCAGCGCCAGTAGTGCCAGTCCCTGCTGACAGATCTCAAATTCGTTTCCGAACAGGTGAATGGGATACATCAGACCACCCAGCATTTCTACATTGACCCAGTAAAGCGCAAGGAACTGTCCCAGCAGGCACCACCATTTCCGTCTCCGGAAAAAATAGAAAATAAATACCGTCAGTATGCCCGCGCCGTAGTAGTCAACCATGCCCAGAGTTCCCAGTATCGCCCAGATTACAGTGACCAGGGCGGCCACCAGCAGGTACAGCCAGGTTTTCTGCTTTTTGCGTACAGTCTCCATCAGATGGACGCCGAGAAGAGCCAGAAGCAACGTCCAGATTACGTTCTGGTGAACCGGATAAAACCAGGTTCCGCCGTACATCAGATCAAAGGGGATCTCAGAGAGCACCGCGAACAGAAGCAGACGCTGGACGTATTTTTTAAAACTGTGGGTGTGAAAATATCCTTCCACCGCCATAAACGCAAAGATGGGATAGGCCAGTCTTCCGGCGCAGGTCAGCCAGTCCCGGGACGGGAGAAGCGTAGCCCAGAGATGATCCATCAGCATCAGCGTCATGGCAAGGATATGCAGCGTCGCGGCGCTTAAGTCGTGATTTTTTTTCATTTACTACCTCATCATGATTGAAAATTTATAATCTGGCGGCAATCTGTCTGGCCACGTAGACTCCGCTTGCGGAAGCGTGGGACAGGGAATGGGTAATACCGCTTCCGTCGCCGATGATATATAAGCCCTCGTGACAGGTCATAAGATTGTGATCCAGCTCGACCTCCATATTGTAGAATTTTACTTCTACGCCATACAGCAGGGTATCGTCGTTGGCGGTTCCGGGCGCAATCTTATCCAGCGCGTAAATCATTTCAATAATACCGTCCAGGATTCGTTTCGGAAGAACCAGGCTTAAGTCTCCCGCCGCGGCGTTCAAGGTGGGCACGGTAAAGGATTCGCTGATTCTTTCCGGAGTGCTTCTGCGGCCCCGAATCAGATCGCCAAAGCGCTGGACAATGACTCCGCCGCCCAGCATATTGCTTAATCTCGCGATGCTTTCTCCGTATCCGTTGGAATCCTTGAAGGGCTCCGAGAAATGCTTTGCGACCAGTAACGCGAAGTTGGTATTATTGGTCTGCTTGGCCGGATCCTCATAGCTGTGTCCGTTTACGGTAACAATTCCGTTGGTATTTTCGTTTACGACCTCCCCCTTGGGATTCATACAGAAGGTACGCACCAGATCCTCGTATTTGGAGGTGCGGTACACAATCTTGCTTTCATATAATTCGTCCGTCAGATGGGCGAAAATTCCCGCCGGAAGCTCCACACGCACGCCGATATCCACGCGGTTGGAATTGGTAGGAATATTCAATTCATGACATACCTGCTCCATCCATTTGCTGCCGCTGCGTCCTGCGGAAATCACACACTCTTTTCCTTCATAACAGGAATCTTCGTGATAGATCCGATATCCCTGCTCCAGCTTTTCCACTTTATCGATAAAGCAGTTAAAATGAAAATCTACGTTTTTTTTCAGATGATCATACAAATGCTCCAGAACGATATAGTTAAT
>CAKROP010000261.1 GCA_934373375.1 uncultured Anaerosacchariphilus sp. | reverse complement strand
GGTACATACAACACTGGAGCGCCGGGAAGCGCTGCCTGGGGCGGATTTTGTGACGACCCAGTTCCGCGTGGGTCTTTTGGAGGCCCGGATCAAGGATGAGCGTATCCCGGATCTCCATGGTATGCTGGGACAGGAGACCAACGGCGCAGGCGGAATCTTCAAAGCCTTCCGTACCATTCCGGTCATAGGTCAGATTATCGACGATATGCGGGAGCTGTGCCCGGACGCATGGTTAATTAATTTTACAAATCCCAGCGGTATGGTGACTGAAGCGGCGATTAAGAAGTTTGGATGGAAGAGGACCATCGGTCTGTGTAACGTGCCGACCATCGCGCAGATGCGGGAGCCGGGCAATATCGGCGAGACCGGGGAGGAACTGACCTATCAGTTTGCGGGACTGAATCATTTCCACTGGCATAAGGTGACAAACCGGGACGGCGAGGACGTGACCATGGAGCTCCTGAAGCATGTCAATGAGAAGAACGGCGGTACGCCGGTGAACATCTATCAGGAGCCGTTTCCGGAGGAACTGCTGGAGTCCATGAAAATGGTGCCCTGCGGTTATCATCGGTACTACTTTATGCAGCGGGAGATGCTGGAGCACAGCATTCAGGAGTTCAAGAAGGGCGGTACGCGCGCCGAGCAGATGTATCAGGTGGAGCAGGAGCTTTTTGAACTTTACGCTCAGCCGGGACTGCATGAGAAGCCGGAGCAGCTGGCGAAAAGAGGCGGAGCTTATTACAGCGATGCAGCCTGCGAATGTATCAGCGCTATTTACAATGATAAGCACCTGAGAATGACGGTCAGCACAGAAAATAAGGGCGCGATTCCCTGCCTGGCGCCGGATTCCATCGTGGAGGTCAGCAGCCTGATTTCCGCCAAGGGAGCGGAGCCCATCGTGTGGGGCGAGATGCCGCCTGCGGCAAGAGGCTGGCTGCAGTTGATGAAGGCCATGGAGGAGTGCGTCATCGAGGCGGCGATTACAGGCGACTACGGCCTGGCGCTGGAAGCATTTACGATGAATCCGCTGATTGAGAGTGGTAAAGAAGGAAAACGGGTGCTGGATGAGCTTCTGGTGGCTCATGAGAAGTATCTGCCCCAGTTCCATGAGAAGATTCAGGAGCTGAAGGCAGCGGGCGTAGAAACCGACGATGAGGTAGTCCGGGAGCTTCTGAGAAAGGGGCTGTAGCATGAAGTTTTATATCGGAATTGACGTGGGCGGTACGAAGATTGCCTACGGTCTGTTTGATGAAGAGCGAAAGCTGCTGCTGAGAAAGCAGACGGCTTCGGATGATCAGAAGGATGGAGCAGATTTTTTTGAACCGGTGCTGGAGATTATCCGGGAATTTATGGAAGAGGCGGGAGACCGTGGCGGAACCGTAGAGGGAATCGGCATCGGTATCACGGGCTTCGTGGATTTCGAAAAGGGAGCGCTGACCAAAACTGCCAGTCTGCCGAGGCTCAATCATTTCGCAGTGGTGGATTACCTGAAATCCAGACTCGACCGGGATATCCGCATCGTCATGGACAACGACTGCCACTGCGGCGCGCTGGCGGAATACCGGCAGGGTGCGGGCAGAGGGCGCAGAAATATGCTGTACTGTCCGGTCAGCACCGGAATTTCCAGCGGCATGATCATTGACGGAAAGCTGTTTCGCGGCAGCAACGGGGCGTCCGGCGAGAGCGGCCATATGCTGGCGGCGGTGCCAGAGGACATGAGTATGTCCTGCAGCTGTGGAAACGCCGGCTGCTTTAACTCTCTGGGCTCCGGAAAAGCAATTTTAAAATATGTAAAAAAATGGATTGAAGAAGACGGGGAAAGTTCCATTCTGTCGGAACTGGCAGGGGGCGTGGATCAGATTACGACCCGACATATCAACGAGGCGTATGAGAAAGGTGACGCGGTAGCCATCCGGGCTGTGGAGCAGATGGCCCATTATCTGGCCATCTGGATCTTCAATGTGTATATGCTTCTGAATATCGACTGCATCGTATTCAGCGGCGGCCTACTGGCCATGGGCGACAAGCTGTTCGGGCGGATGAAAGAGGAGTTCGAACGGTATCATACCAACGAGTTTCCGGTGGAGTTTTATCAGACGAAACTGGGAAGTGATTCTGGACTTATCGGCGCGGTGGAGTTATTATTTGACTGAGGTGAAATAATATGAGTATTCGACTGATTGCGTTCGATCTGGACGGAACGCTTCTGAAAGAAGATAAGACAGTTTCCGGGAGAACCATGACCGCGCTTCAGAATGCGGCGGATCGCGGCATCTATCTGGTGCCCTCCACAGGCAGAGTCTATGACGGCATGCCGGATGTGGTAAAGAATATGCCCTTTGTCCGCTATGCCATAACGGTCAACGGGGCGCAGATCTATGACGTGAAAGAAAAGAAAATTTTGCACCGGGCAGAACTGACTCGGGAGGAGTCAGAGACTGTCTTTGCTTATGGAAGAGATTGGGAAGCACTTTGCGGCTGCTATCAGAATGGCCAGGGTCTGATGGAAGAGAAGGATCTTACGGATCTGCGGCCCTATACCCGGAATGAAAAGACAGCGGAGATGATGAAGCGGGTATACCGGCCTTTGAAAAATATGGAGAAAACGATCTTCGATATAGAGCCGACTATCCAGAAGATTCAGTATTATTTCCGGGAGATCCCGGAGCGGGATCGGAGACTGCCGGAGATAAAGGCACATTTTCCCAATCTGGAGATATCCACGTCCCTGCCGAACAATATTGAGATCAATTCGGCCAAAGCAAACAAGGGGCTGGCGTTAAAATTCCTGTGCGGTCATCTGGGAATCGGGCTGGAGGAATGTATGGCGTTCGGCGATGGAACCAATGATCTGGCGCTTCTGAAGACTGCAGGCAGAGGCATGGCCATGGCCAATGCGGATCCGGAAGTGTTGAAAGCAACGGCTTATCATACGGCCTGTACCAATGAAGAGGATGGCGTGGCGATCGAGATAGAAGCCTGTTTAAAAGAAGCATAAGAAGGTAAAAGAATACCGCTTTTCCGGAAAGAAAGCAAACCGGAAAAGCGGTGTTTTTATGCCTGTGTCGTGGTGGTGATGACCCGGATGCCATGGCGTTCCATGGTGTCTTTGCATTCCGGGGCGATCTGGTCGTCGGTGACAACCATGGAGACCTCTTCGGAATCGAACAGCTTGGCGACGCTGCGTTTTCCGAATTTGTCGGAGGTGGTCAGTACGATGACGTGGTCGGCCTGCTTCGCGAATTCTTTTACCACGGCGCTTCGGGTGTGATTGATATTGGTGAAGCCATTTTCCTCGGTGTAGCCGTCTACGCCTACGAACAGCTTGTCTACGTGGTATTCCCGGGCGCAGAGCTGTGTGACGGGGCCGGTGGTAACCTCGGCTACCGTATCGTAATCGCCGCCCAGCAGAATGATATGCGCGGTGGGAACCTGATTCAGGTAGCGGGCGATATAAGCGGAATTGGTGATGATGGTGACGTCCTTCTGGATAGCGGCCTCCAGTGCGAACAG
>CAKROP010000260.1 GCA_934373375.1 uncultured Anaerosacchariphilus sp. | reverse complement strand
ACCTTGTCTACCCTGATGATGAACTACATCGCCACCCAGCTGGTGGCCTTCTACACCATCGTCTGGGAGGTGCCGAAGGGCTCCGGTAAAATCGGTATTATCAATCAGAACAGCAATGCAGGCTGGCTGCCGCAGATTTTCGGATCCAAGTATCTCTTAAGCATCGTTGTGGCAGTGGCTGTGACCCTGCTCATGTACATATATCTGAATTACAGCAAGCACGGCTATGAGATCTCCGTCGTAGGAGAAAGTGAGAATACGGCCAAATACGTGGGGATTAAGGTAGAAAAGGTCATCGTCCGTACCATGCTCCTCTCGGGCGCTGTATGCGGTCTTACAGGCCTTCTGCTGGTGGGAGGCATCAATCATACCATCACCACTACACTGGCAGGCGGACAGGGCTTTACCGCTGTCCTGGTGTCCTGGATGGCCAAGTTCAATCCGCTGACCATGGTATTATCCAGCTTCCTGATTATCTTTATGGATAGAGGAGCCGGAGAGATCTCCACCGCCTTCGGACTGAACCATTCCTACGCCGATATCCTGACCGGAATCATCCTGTTCTTCCTCATCGGCTGCGAGTTCTTCATCACCTATAAGCTTCAGTTCCGTAAGAAAGCAGAAAAGGAGGTACAGTAATCATGTGGAATTTTTTACTTGCGTTTATTCCGAGAGCTGTGGTGCAGGGCATTCCGCTTCTCTATGGAAGCACCGGCGAGATCATAACGGAGAAATCCGGTAACCTGAATCTGGGAATCCCCGGCGTCATGTACGTGGGCGCCATCAGCGGCGTCATCGGTTCCTTCCTTTACGAGAGCTCCGCGGAGAAGCTGAATCCGGCGCTGGCGATTCTGATTCCCATGCTGTGCTGTCTTCTGGGAAGCTTGCTGATGGGACTTCTGTACTGCTTCCTGACCGTTACCCTGCGGGCCAACCAGAACGTAACCGGTCTGGCCATGACCACCTTCGGTGTGGGCTTCGGTAACTTCTTCGGCGGCTCCCTGATCAAGCTGGTAGACACGGACGTGCCGTCCATCGCTCTGAGCGCCACCAGCAGTTACTTCAGTAAATCCCTGCCCTTTGCGTCGAAAATGGGCTGGTTTGGCAAGCTGTTCTTATCCTACGGTTTCCTGGCCTACCTGGCCGTCGTCATCGCGCTGGCAGCGTCTTATTTCCTGAATCATACCCGGAAGGGCCTGCATCTGCGGGCAGTCGGTGAGAACCCGAACACGGCGGACGCGGTAGGAATTAACGTATCCAGATACAAATATGTAGCCACCTGCGCCGGCTGTATGATTGCGGGCCTGGGCGGTCTCTACTATGTCATGGATTATGCCTGCGGCGTCTGGTCCAACGATGCCTTCGGCGACAGAGGCTGGCTTGCCATCGCCCTGGTTATCTTCACCATCTGGAGACCGAACTTAAGCATCCTGGCGTCCTTCCTTTTCGGCGGCCTGTACATCCTGTATCTGTACATCCCCACCGGCATGGATCATATGGAATATCAGGAGCTTTACAAGATGATTCCCTACGTGGTAACTCTGGTGGTACTGGTGGTCACCAGTGTCCGAAGCAAGCGGGAAAATCAGCCGCCTGCGAGTCTGGGTGTACCGTATTTCCGAGAAGAACGATAAAAGTAAAAATATGGAAAATAAAAAACCGCGCAGTTTTTCACAGACTGCGCGGTTTTTGTGATATCTGCCGAAAAAGCTTCGGAAAATGTGTCAAAAATGCTGAATTTATAGGGAATACAGGGCCTTCTGCTTGCTTTTGCGGCTGAAATCCAGTATAATACCAGATTGGATTGCGCAAAAACACAATTTCAGAAAAGTGGAGAAACACATGATTACATTAAATGACTATCTGTATTCCGGCGACACGGTGATGCGGATACTGAAAAAATACAAACGGGATCTGGGGCGTGACGCTGCGTTGACCGGCAATGAGATCGACATGATTCACTGTGATTTCCTGCAGAGCATCATCGATCTGTTGGAGCACAATGAATTCCTGACCGCCCAGTCCCAGAAAATCCGGGAGTTTTATATGTATATGGCCAAGCAGTACCCCTGGCTGGCCTTTACCTTCAAGGGCCGCATCAAATCCCTGATCAGGGCTGAGGAAAAATTCAACGGCTATATTGTCAAGGACAGCTACAAGTATTATATGGCCAACGGCGAATATCCGCCGGTGGAGGAGCTGCGGAAGCGTCTGGTCAAGTTCCGTGACCTGATCGCCTACCGCATCGTCATATCCATGCCGAAGTGTCATGTGGAGCAGGGAAAGGATAAGACGGAGGAAGAACTGAAATGCCTCTATGAGATCGCGAATGTGCTGCCCGGCTTCCTCACAGAGCGCGGTTTCACGGCCCAGGTGACCGGCGGCGTAAAAAGGAGCAATTCGCCGCTTCTGGATGAGAATAACAGGGATTATTACCGGGATTACATCTCCAATAAGAACCGGTCGGAGTACGAGTCCCTGCATATCACCTTCTTTGACAGCAGCGCCAACTGCTATATGGAGGTACAGATCCGTACGAAAGAGATGGATGATATCGCGGAGATCGGCATTGCCAACCACATGGCCTACGAGAAGCGCCAGGAGCGGGAGCGCGCCCGCCGGCACGAGATCCCAGAGGGCGAGTGTGTCTGGTTTGACGAGGCTTATGAGCGGGGTATGCTGCTTCAGCAGCTGGATCTGTCCAAGGTGGATGTGAACATGTTTGGCGCGGCCAATAACAGTCTCATCAATGATGGATGCGGGCTGTTCCGCGGCAGACAGATTTTGCCTTATGAGCATTTGTCACGGTTTCAGAATGATCAGATTGATTAATAGAATGAAAAAGGGATGCAACTTGCGTTGCATCCCTTACTTTCATCAAATTACAAGATGGGCGGCGTATCCATCATCTCAGGTACTCTTGCGAGTGTGTCGGGAGCCTTTCCGACCTTTGCAATTTGACTAATAGTTATTTTATGTATCATTAGTATAGTAAATTCAGAATCATTTGTCAAATTTTTTTAAACGTCCATTCTGCAGGCCGTGTTGCAGTTTCGAAGATGTGATAGTGTGCAATGTAGCAACGTAAAGATAATCCTCAGTAGCATCCAGTTTAATACCTATCTGAACGTTTTCCGATAAAACTTTTACAAGTTCAAAACTTACAGAGGTTTCATTTGGATTCACTCCGATATAATCTGGAGATTCCAATATTTGTGGAATATAGCCAACATACTGTAAGCAGTCAGGATGACGTTTCAATATATGCTTTTCAAGACCGATAGAGCGATATATAGTTTCCTGTTCTAGCTGATACGGAAGATAAGAATTGAATTCTGGTAGAAACCTTCCGACAGGGACAATTCGTTCATTTTTAAATTGTTTATTGCTTTGCACTGGGTCATCCTTTATTTTAGACTATGAAAAGGAACTCCCACAGAGTAAGAGTCCCTTTTATGCTATGTAGTTACACGTCAATCTGCGCGATAGCTTCCACGATCTGCTTGTGCTTCTCCTCCACGGCAGCCCAGAGT
>CAKROP010000259.1 GCA_934373375.1 uncultured Anaerosacchariphilus sp. | reverse complement strand
ATCAATACGCCCGCGGTCGCCAGGATGGCTCCGGAGGTAATGATAGTCGGGAACGCCTGATTCAGAGTCGTGATAATGGCCTCCTTCACGGACATTTCCTTCTTCAGCTCTGTATAACGGTTCGCGATAACGATGGCGTAGTCGATGTTCGCGCCCATCTGAATGGAGCTTACTACCAGATAACCTAAGAAGAACAGCGGCGTACCGGTCAGATAAGGCACCGAAAAGTTGATCCAGATACTTCCCTGGATCACGATAATCAGCAGAACCGGCATGCCTACCGACTTAAAGGTAAATAGCAATACGATAATAACGAACAGTGCCGACAGAATACTGATCATCAGGTTATCCTGGCTGAAGCTGCTGGACAGGTCATAGTCGCTGGTGGAGTTACCGACCAGATAGATCTCCGCGTCCTCGCCGTAATGCTTCTGCGCCACCTTTCGGATGGTGCTTAAGAACTCAAAGGTCTCATCATTTTCCTCCGGTAAGTTCAGGCTAATCAGCATTCTGGTATATTTATCGCTCTGAAGCTGATCCTGACCCTTGATCAGCTGATCGTGCAGATCGTCCAGTTTATCCACCTGATCCTGGTCCAGGTTTACATAATCCAGGTGATCGTAGGCAAACAGGAACATGTCGAGCAGCGGCACACCGTAACCGTCCAGATTGTTGATGATGTGGCCGTATTCCTCATTGTCCACCGCATAGGCCGAATAGATAATCCGCGCCTGTTCGATATCCATATCCGCCAGCTCGGCGAACTGCCGGGGCGTCAGGGAATCCGTCAGCATATAGGAATCTGATTTCTTAGAGCTATTACTGCTGTCGTCATCATCGTCATCCATGGACACTTCGATATTGGACAGGCCTGTGGTGTAATCTACCTCGTCATAAGTCTCCAGTTCCTCCAGTACAGCCTTTTCCTTATCATAATGTCCGGACGGAACAATCAGCGCCATGATATTGGTATCGCCGAAGGTCGCTTTGATCTTCTTCTCCTCCAGCTGCGTCTCACTCTGATTCAGCGTATCAATGTTATTCTGGCTGAATACATAAGGGCATTTATTGGAAAAATAGCAGCCGAAAACGATGGCCACCACGAAAATCGGCATCAGCAGCGGATAGATTTTCGTGATAATCTTACCCCAGCCATAGATATCCGGGATAAACTTCCGGTGGTGGGTCCGGTCAATCCATTTGCTGAAAAGCATCAGAAGACCGGGCATCAGGGTAAATACCACGATCATGCTGAAGACAACCGCCTTAATCAGCACGCGGCCCAGGTCGAAGCCGATCTGGAAATGCATGAACATCATGGCTAGAAGACCTGACATGGTGGTCAGGGAACTGGATGAAATCTCAATGATAGCCTTACTCAGAGCCGTAATGCAGGCCTCTCTGGGTTCCAGGTTCTCCCGCTCCTCGCTGAACCGATGGCACATGATAATCGCATAGTCGATAGACAAGCCTAACTGCAGGATCGAACAAACGGAATTGCTGACGAAGGAAATCTCGCCAAACACGAAGTTCGTTCCCTGATTCAGCAGAATCGCCGCGCCGAAGGTCATCAGAAGCACCGGGATCTCCGCGTAGGTCTGTGATGTGATCAACAGTACGATAATAATGATCACGATAACGATGGCCATGATTACGTTAATCTCCTGGGCCAGGGTCACAGACATGTCATTGCCCACCTCGCCGGACACGGACACATCATAATCCGATAGCAGGGTCCTGATATCATTCAGGGCCTGCACACTCACATCACTCTCAGCCTCATCCGTGTAGGTGACGGAATACAGGGCGCTGGTTCCCTTGAAATGGTCCTCGGAATCATCAAATTCCACCTGATCTACGCCCTTGATGGCCTCAATCTGGTCCACCAGGGCCTCCGCCTGGGGATATGTAATATTGGAAATCATGATACGCGAGGTTCCATAGGTAATGAAATTCTTATCCATAATATCCAGGCCCTGCCGGGTCTCGGTGGTCTCCGGCAGATAATCGGTCAGCTCATTGTCGACCTTTACCCAGGAGCGCGCAAAAATACTGAAGATAAGCGCCGCGATGTAAATCAGGAAAAACAGGTTGCGCTTATCCACAATAAAGGTCGCGATCTTCTCCATGGGATTTTTTTTCTGTTTCTTTTCTTCCATAATAGAATGCTCCTCTGTCTATAGCTCGTTAAACCGTTTTACAAGAACTTCTGTCATTTCTTCCATAGACTGTCTGCTGCTGTCCAGATAGATATCGTAGCTCTCCGGATCACTCCAGTCCTTTCCTGTATGGAATTCGTAGTATTTTCTGCGATCCTTGTTGACCTTTTTAATCAGGGCTTCCGCCTCTTTTTCCGTGATATTCTTCTGCTCCATCTTCCGCCGGATACAGGCCTCCATGGGCGCAGTCACAAAGACGCTTAAGACCCTGGCATCCGTCCGCTCTCTGAGGATATAATCCGCGCAGCGTCCGATGATCACCGCGTCAGTCTTTTTGGAAATATGGCGGATGACGTCACCCTGAAGCTTAAACAGGGCTTCCTGCAGGGACGCTCCCTTGGGCACATGCTTATTGCCCCCGGTAACCATTTCGTACATCCAGGGATTATGCTTTTTTTCATCAAACCGGGCCAGATAGGACTCCGCCAGATCGCCGCGCTCCGCGGCCATGGAAATCAGGTTCTGATCAAAAAACGGGATTCCCAGGCTTTCCGCCGCACGTTCCCCCAGCTCGCGGCCACCGCTGCCCAGCTTTCTGCCGATTGTCAGTATCTTATGCGCCATAATGCCTTCCTCCTGATCGCAAAAATTCAGTATTTTATATTCTCATAACACTCTGCTTATATTATATAGCAAACTCCTGTGAAAATAACAATACACATTTTCCGTTGTTTTGTTACCTTAATTCCAATTATAACTCCACAAAACGAAAAAAGGAATTCTGATTTCTCAGAATTCCTTTTTCTTCAGCGTGGGCGAGAGGATTCGAACCCCCGACCTTTTGGTCCGTAGCCAAACGCTCTATCCAGCTGAGCTACGCCCACATTTCAGTCATTCGCAAGTGCTGTTTCCTGACTGCCTGATTATAATAGCACACATCACAGGGTAATGCAAGCGCTTTTTTAAATTCAGAATTTTCTGTCTATTCTTCACAGCCTTTATTCTCCTCTCAGCAGCTCCATCAAATCTTCCCTGGTCAGGCTGCTGCCATTCAACTGCTCTCCATTCAGAATCTGCTCCGCCAGTTCCTTCTTCAAATGTAAAATGCCAAGGAATATTATTTTTCTTATTATGCCATTTCCATTTTACTTTGTAAAGGTATACAAAAAGCTCCGAATTCTCATCTTCTGTAAGAATTCGGAGCTTCTTTCATGCCGGCAACCGGAATCGAACCGGTACGGGAGGTTAGTCCCGCAGGATTTTAAGTCCTGTGCGTCTGCCAGTTCCGCCATGCCGGCATATGCACTTACGCGCAAGCGACCCGAATGGGACTCGAACCCACGACCTCCGCCGTGACAGGGCGGCGCTCTAACCAACTGAGCCATCGGGCC
>CAKROP010000258.1 GCA_934373375.1 uncultured Anaerosacchariphilus sp. | reverse complement strand
CGCCATGCACAGCTCGGGAAAAATTCCCTCGTAGTGTTCACACAATCTTCACAAAATAATTAGCACTCACCTCTTGACAGTGCTAATAAAACGATCTATAACATAATTGTCAAGAGGGAAAAGGAAATGGAACCTCAAGACAGTGACCTATTGTACGAGACATAAAAAAGGAGCGTTTACTATGTTAACACCGAGTGTATTTGGAAAAGATTTCTTTGATGATTTGTTTGAGTTTCCGTTCTATGATGACAGAGACATGCAGAAGCTGGAAAAGAAGCTGTATGGCCGCAGAGGTAAGAACCTGATGAAGACGGATATCAAGGATACCGATAAAGCGTATGAGCTGGAGATGGATCTCCCGGGATTCAAGAAGGACGAAATCAAGGTTTCTCTGGAAAATGGTTATCTGACCATCAGCGCAGCAAGAGGCCTGGACGTAGATGAGCAGGAGAAGGAAACCGCAAAGTACATCCGCAAGGAGCGTTACGCAGGATCCTGCCAGAGAAGCTTCTATGTAGGCGAAGGCGTAAAGCAGGAGGATATCAAGGGCGAGTTTAAGCATGGTATTCTGAAGCTGGTCATCCCGAAGAAGGAAGAAAAGCCGGAAGTCGAGACGTCAAAGTACATCTCCATCGAAGGATAATGGAGCGAGGAGCCTCGCCGCGGAAGCGGCGGGGCTCCTTTTTTGTGGAAGAGAAAATGGTGCAAAAGAAATTGTGAAAATGGGGTGCAAAAGCCATAACGTCATGCTATAATTGGGAAAACGAGAGGAGCGATACATCATGGCTGAAACATTAAAAACTATCAAAGAAAGAAGAAGCTGCCGGAATTTTAAACCGGATATGGTTCCGAAGGAGCTGCTTGATAAAGTGCTGGAGGCCGGCACCTGGGCGGCTACCGGCATGGGAAGACAATCCCCGATTATCATTGCCGTGACGAACAAAGAGCTGCGGGATAAGCTGTCGAAGATGAACGCGGACATCATGGGCTCCAAAGCGGATCCCTTCTACGGCGCGCCGGTGGTTCTGATTGTGCTGGCGGATAAGAATGTACCGACCCACGTCTATGACGGCAGCCTGGTCATGGGCAATCTGATGCTGGCCGCTGAGGATCTGGGGCTTGCAAGCTGCTGGATTCACCGGGCAAAGGAGGAGTTCGAGAGTGCCGAGGGCAAGGAGCTCCTGAAGTCCCTTGGTATCGAGGGAGATTATGAGGGCATCGGCCACTGCGTCCTGGGGTATGCGGCAGAACCGGCGAAGGAGCCAAAGGAGCGCAAAGCTTCCTACATTTATTACGCGGAATAATTATTTCTGGTTCCATTTCCCTGCAAAATGTTGTATAATATAGCCAAGAACAACCGGAAGGGAGACTGATTTTATGGCAAATAATACAATCATTACCATCGGACGCCAGTATGGCAGCGGCGGACACGATATCGGAAAACAGCTTGCGGAAGAGTTAAAGATTCCCTTTTATGACAAGGCTTTGCTGGAGAGGGCAGCCAAGGACAGCGGCCTCTGCCAGGAGATTTTTGAAAATCATGACGAGAAGCCGACCAACAGCTTCTTATATTCCCTGGTTATGGATACTTATTCTCTGGGCTACAATACCTCATCATTTTCAGAGATGCCTCTGAATCATAAGATTTTCCTGGCGCAGTTTGACGCCATCAAGAACATTGCCAAGGAAGGCCCCTGCGTCATCGTGGGACGCTGCGCCGACTACGCGCTGGCAGATTTTCCAAACGTGGTCAATGTATTCTTACATGCGGATATGCAGGATCGCATCGTGCGGATTGCGAGACGGCATGATTTGACGGACGCCAAGGCGAAGGATTTGATTATTAAGACCGATAAGCGCCGCGCAAGCTACTATAATTATTACACCAGTAAGAAATGGGGCGACGCAGCGGGCTATGATCTGTCTCTGAACACAGCGTCGCTGGGTATTGAGGGAACGATTCACATGATTCGTGAGTTTGTCGCTTACAAGGAAAAGGAACACGATAAGATCTGACAGGAGTATTTTTTAAATGAAATTTGTGATACAGCGGGTTTCCCATGCATCGGTGACGGTGCATGAGGAAACCATAGGCCGTATCAATCAGGGCTATCTGGTGCTGATTGGTGTGGGAAAAGAGGATACAAGAGAGGACGCAGACCGTCTGATGAAGAAAATGATAGGCCTGCGTATTTTTTCGGACGAAAACGGGAAGATTAATAAGTCCTTAAAGGATGTGGACGGGGAGCTTCTTCTGGTTTCGCAGTTTACACTGTATGCGGATTGCAGACACGGCAACCGACCGGGATTTACGGAGGCAGCAGGACCGGATCTGGCCAATGAGCTTTATGAGTACATCATCGCGAGCTGCAAGGAACAGGTGCCTGTGGTCGAGACGGGAGAATTCGGCGCAGATATGAAGGTGGAGCTTTTGAACGATGGCCCGTTCACCATTATTTTAGAGTCGTAAGCAATAAAAATTTATTATATTTACAGGGAGAGAAAACATGGGTAAAAGACAGGATATCCACAAAGTAATGATTATCGGTTCCGGCCCGATTATTATCGGACAGGCATGTGAATTCGATTATTCCGGCACACAGGCCTGCAAGGCGCTGAAGAAGCTTGGCTACGAGATCGTTCTCGTCAATTCCAACCCGGCTACGATCATGACCGATCCGGGAACCGCAGATGTCACTTATATTGAGCCGCTGAATGTGGAGCGGCTGACCCAGATCATTGAGAAGGAAAGACCAGATGCCTTATTGCCGAATCTCGGCGGACAGTCCGGTCTTAATCTTTGTTCAGAATTGGCTAAGGCAGGCGTTTTGGACAAATACGGCGTTAAGGTCATCGGCGTGCAGGTGGACGCCATCGAGCGCGGAGAGGATCGGATTGAGTTCAAGCGCACCATGGACAGCCTCGGCATCGAGATGGCCCGCAGTGAAGTGGCCTATACCGTAGACGAGGCGGTAGCTATTGCGGATAAGCTTGGTTACCCGGTGGTACTTCGTCCGGCTTACACCATGGGCGGCGCAGGCGGCGGTCTTGTATACAATGTAGAAGAATTAAAGACCGTTGTGGCCAGAGGTCTGCAGGCCAGCCTGGTGGGTCAGGTTCTGGTGGAGGAGTCCATTCTCGGCTGGGAGGAGCTGGAGCTGGAGGTTGTCCGCGACAGCAAAAATAATATCATCACCGTATGTTTCATCGAAAATATCGACCCGTTGGGCGTTCATACCGGCGATTCTTTTTGCTCCGCGCCCATGCTGACCATTTCCGAGGAAGTGCAGAAGCGTCTGCAGGAGAAGTCCTACAAGATCGTCGAGGCCATCCAGGTCATTGGCGGAACCAATGTACAGTGGGCGCATGATCCGAAAACGGACAGAGATATTGTCATCGAGATCAATCCCCGTACCTCCCGTTCCTCCGCACTGGCCTCCAAGGCCACCGGCTTCCCCATTGCGCTGGTTTCCGCCATGCTGGCGTCCGGCCTGACCCTGGACGAGATCCCCTGCGGAAAATACGGCACACTGGATCGCTATGTTCCGGAC
>CAKROP010000257.1 GCA_934373375.1 uncultured Anaerosacchariphilus sp. | reverse complement strand
TGTTTTCCAGGTACTGGCTTTGATTCCGGGTACTTCCCGATCCGGCGCGACGATCCTGGGCGCTACGCTTCTGGGTGCTTCCCGGTATATCGCGGCTGAGTTCAGCTTCTTCCTGGCGATTCCGGTAATGTTTGGCGCAAGTCTTTTAAAACTGGTAAAATTTGGTTTCCATTTTACCGGGACGGAAGCAGCGATTCTGATTGTGGGCATGGTGACAGCGTTTGTGGTTTCGGTGCTGGCAATTAAGTTCTTGATGGGATATATTAAGAAAAATGATTTTAAGGCGTTCGGATATTATCGTATTATATTGGGTGCATTAGTGATCATCTATTTTCATTTCTTTAAATAACGGACGAAGAGAGAAAGAAAGTCCCCCTCCGGCGCACGCATTGTTTTCCTGCTTCTGCCCGCGCGGCTTATTCGCACCTGACCGGCCAACTCGGCCCTCCGGGCCTCAAACAGGGCCTCCTTCAGGTGCTGCCTAGCGCAGTCAGAAGCTGTGGAAACAAGCTAACGCGCCGGAGGGGGACTTTCTTTCTCTCTTCTGGTTTTCGAAAACGTACAAAAGCCTGACACTGGAGCTTCGCTCGGTGCCAGGCTTTTTGATTTTGATGTCGTATTAAGTTAAATTTTTATTTGGTTTCCAGGAGTTTCTCCACGCTTACCAGCTTTACACAGAGGACGAACAGATCTGCGGCTGCGGCCAGGTCTTCCGGGGTGGGGAAAGAGGGGGCGATGCGGATGTTACTGTCCTTGGGGTCGTTGTGATACGGGTAGGTGGCTCCAGCTCCGGTCATGACAACACCGGCCTCTTTACACTTGGCTACGATGGCTTTCGCGCAGCCTTCCAGGGCGTCGAAGGAGATAAAGTAGCCGCCGTTCGGCCGTACCCAGCTGCCGATCTCCAGGCCGCCAAGCTCTCTGTCCAGAATATCCAGGACTGCTTCGAATTTCGGGCGGAGGATGGCTGCATGCTTCTGCATGTGTGCCTTGATTCCGTCGATGTCCTTGAAGAAGCGTACGTGACGCAGCTGATTGATCTTGTCATGGCCGATGGTCTGGATGGTCATCTGCTTCTTGATATCTTTGATATTGTTCTCGGATGTGGCAATGCAGGAGATACCAGAGCCCGGGAAGCTGATCTTGGATGTGGAGCAGAATTCAAATACCATATCCGGATTGCCCGCCTTAGCGCACTCGCTTAAGATCTCAGGGATCTCATCCTGCCTGTCGTCATACAGGTGATGTACGCAGTACGCGTTATCCCAGAAGATACGGAAGTCCTCTGCTGCAGGCTTCAGGTTTGCGAAGCGGCGTACGGTTTCATCCGAGTAGGTGATGCCCTGAGGATTTGAGTACTTCGGCACACACCAGATGCCTTTGACTGCCGGATCGTTGTTGACCAGTTCTTCTACCATATCCATGTCCGGTCCGGTTACGGTCATCGGGATGTTGATCATCTCAATTCCGAAGGATTCGGTAATGGCGAAGTGACGATCATAACCCGGTACCGGACACAGAAATTTTACTTTGTCCAGCTTGCACCAGGGAGCATGTCCCAGGATACCATGCATCATGGCTCTCGCTACCGTGTCATACATGATGTTCAGGCTGGCATTGCCATAGACGATGACGTTATCGGCGGATACGCCGGTCATGCCTGCCAGCAGTTCTTTTGCTTCTTTCAGTCCGTCCAGCACGCCGTAGTTGCGGCAATCCAGTCCGGTAGCGTCTTTCAGGTCGCTCTGGCTATTCAGTACGTCCAGCATGGGCATGGACAGGTCGAGCTGATCTGCGCCGGGCTTTCCTCTGGACATATCCAGATGTAAATCTTTTGCCTGGGCTTCTTTATACTTCGCCTCCAGCTCTGTTTTCAGCTGCACAAGTTCCTCTTTGGTTAATTCGCGGTACGGTTTCATCATGATCCTCCTCGTTCACTTATTGCTGCCTGTAGATACTTTTCGCAGTATTCATCATACTACAGATATCTCTGTAGCAGATTATCCTTTTTCGTCTGTTTTGTCAATACTCTTTTCTTCGCCAAATACTTCTGTCACTAGGCGATTGTATTCCTGCCAGGTAGGATGATCCTTCAATTCTTCCAAAGCCTTCGCAATGGAACGGTACATCCAGGCATGCATTTCTTTATTCTTCTCGTTGAAACGCTCCCAGATTTTATCGCCGATGATGCACTGATCCCGATGTATTGCCCGCAGGTTCGAAAGCTTGTCCGCCAGGGCCAGCATCTTGGCGTCCCGGTCGGCTTCGGTCTCCAGGAAGGTGATGGTCTCCTGTTTTCTGGTCTTCCAGGTCAGTGCCGCCGGAAGGGTTCTCCGCTTGTCCTCGCTCTCATTCAGCACCAGCTCGGTAATGCGTCTGCCGAACCGGGCATACAGGTCGTCCTCCGTAGCATCCGTGTCTTCGATGACGTCGTGGAGCACGGCAGCCGCGATAACTTCCTCGTCGTCTGTCATGGCTGATACGATGGCCGCTGCCTCGATGGGATGTACGATATACGGCACATTAGTGCCCTTTCGCTTGGCTCCTGAATGAGCCTTCGTGGCAAATATAATCGCTTTGTCCAGTAAAGTCAGTGTCTTTTTCATTCCCCGCCTCTGTTCCCTCTCCGCTTTTTCTTATTCGCTCTGCGCATATACGCGAAGAACGGAAGGAATCTCTTTTACAATAGACATCTCATTCATCACCAGAAGGGCATCCTTGAAATGACGTTCTTCCACCTGATCGGTAATGATAACCAGTTCTGCGGTACCCTCGCCGACACTCTTCTGGATTACCTGGGCGATGCTCACATGATTGTTGCCGAACACCGATGCGATAGCAGCCAAGACACCCGGTCTGTCCTCCACTTCCATGCGCATGAAATAGCGGTTTTGCACTTCATCCACCGGCTTAATTCGCAGATTTTTATAGCAGGTACAGTTGATTCTTCCGGTGCTGCCTGCCACGATATCCCGGGCCACCTCAAAGATATCCCCGGCTACTGCGCTGCCGGTAGGAAGCTTTCCTGCTCCGCGTCCCTGGAACATGGCGTCGTCTACGGCATCGCCGTGTACAAAGACCGCGTTAAAGGAATCATTGACGCCGGCCAGCGGATGATCTGCCGGAATCAGCATCGGGTATACCCCCGCCTCAATACCGGTATCCGTATTACGCGCCACGCCCAGAAGCTTAATAACCATGCCCATCTCCGTGGCATAGGCAATATCCGCCGCCGTAATCTTCGTGATACCCTGTGTATACACATCCGAGAAGGTCACACGGGAATTAAACGCGATAGACGCCATAATCGCCACCTTACGGGCTGCGTCATAGCCTTCAACATCCGCTGTGGGATCCGCTTCTGCGTAACCCAGCTCTGTCGCCAGCGCCAGCGCGTCCGCAAATTCCATATGATCCTTCGTCATCTTCGTCAGAATATAATTCGTAGTTCCGTTGACGATACCCATGACCTCAGTCAGGTGATTGGCCGCCAGACACTGCTTCAGCGGGCGGATAATCGGAATGCCGCCTGCCACGGCCGCCTCAAACATCAGATCACAGCCATGCTC
>CAKROP010000256.1 GCA_934373375.1 uncultured Anaerosacchariphilus sp. | reverse complement strand
TGTCCAATGACATCCGCCTTCTGCAGCATCTGAAGGAAGAGGAAGAGCCCTTCGAGAAATCCCAGATCGGTTCCTCCGCCATGGCCTACAAGCGCAACCCCATGCGCAGCGAGCGAATCGCTTCCCTGTCCCGCTACGTGATCGTGGACGCCCTGAACCCGGCCATCACCAGCGCCACCCAGTGGTTTGAGCGTACCCTGGACGACTCCGCCAACAAGCGGCTGTCCATTCCGGAAGGCTTCCTGGCCATCGACGGCATCCTGGATCTGTGCCTGAACGTGGTAGACGGCCTGGTGGTATATCCGAAGGTGATCCGCAAGCATATGATGGCAGAGCTGCCCTTCATGGCCACCGAGAACATCATGATGGACGCGGTCAAGGCAGGCGGCGACCGTCAGGAGCTGCATGAGCGCATCCGTGAGCTTTCCATGGAAGCAGGTAAGAATGTGAAGGTAAACGGCGAAGAGAATAACCTGCTGGAGCTGATTGCCGCAGACCCGGCCTTCGGTCTCTCCCTGGAGGATCTGAAGAAGACTATGGAGCCCTCCCGCTACGTGGGACGCGCCCCGGAGCAGGTAGACGCATTCCTGGGACAGGTGGTAAAGCCGATTCTGGAGAAATACAGCGATATTCTCGGAGAAAAAGCAGAAATTAACGTATAAACCCCTTGCAATTACGGAAAAAATGTGCTACATTGTAATAGAATGAATAGCGCGGCCGACAAAGAGTGAACGAAAGTTCACTCTTTGTTTTTGAAATAAAAAACACGACCGCCCAGGGAAAGGAAGACTATGACAAAGAGAGAAGAGTACGAACAGAAGACAGAGAAGCTTCTCATGCCCATCATGGAAGCCAACGACTTCGAGCTGGTGGATGTGGAGTATATAAAAGAAGCTGGTAACTGGTATCTGCGGGCTTACATCGATAAGCCGGGCGGAATCACGGTGGATGACTGCGAGGTAGTCAACCGGGAGCTGGGCGATCTGCTGGATCGGGACGATTTCATCGACGATTCCTACATTCTGGAGGTCAGTTCCCCGGGCCTTGGCCGACCGCTGAAAAAAGAACGTGATTTTATCCGGAGCAAGGGCGAAGAAGTGGAGATCCGCACCTACCGCATGGTAGACAGGCAGAAGGAATTCCGCGGCGTATTAAAAGCCTGGGATAAGGACACGGTAACCATTGAGACAGAGGACGGACAGGAACAGATATTTGACAGAGACAACATTGCGCTGATTCGTCTGGCGTTTGATTTTTAATAGAAGAGTGAAAAACTAGGAGGAAAGAAAAGAATGAACACAGAACTGCTGGAAGCTCTGGAGCTTTTGGAGAAAGAAAAGGATATCAGCAAGGAGACCATGCTGGAAGCTATCGAGAACTCTCTGCTGAAGGCCTGTGAGGCGCACTTTGGCAAGGCCGACAATATCAAGGTCAACATCGACCCGGTTACCTGCCAGTTCTCCGTACTTGCGGAGAAGAAGGTCGTGGAGCAGGCAGAGGATGATGTGACCGAGATCAGCCTGTCCAACGCGAAGATGATCGACCCCAAGTACGAGGTGGGCGACATTGTGAATGTGGAAGTAAAATCCAAGGAATTCGGACGTATCGCCACACAGAACGCCAAGAACATCATCCTGCAGAAGATCCGCGAGGAGGAGAGAAAATCTCTGTTTAACCAGTATTATGGTATGGAGAAAGAGGTTGTGACCGGCGTCGTACAGAGATACCTGGGCCGCAATGTCAGCGTAAACCTGGGTAAGGTAGACGCCATCCTCAATGAAAACGAGATGGTAAAGGGTGAGGTATTCAAGCCCACCGAGCGTATCAAGGTCTATATCCTGGAAGTAAAGGATACCAACAAGGGACCGCGTATCCTGCTGTCCAGAACCCATCCGGAGCTGGGAAAGCGCGTGTTTGAGTCCGAGGTCACCGAGGTTCGCGACGGGATTGTGGAGATCAAGTGCGTCGCCGGTGAGGCAGGATCCAGAACGAAGATTGCCGTATGGTCCAACGATCCGGACGTGGATCCGGTAGGCGCCTGCGTCGGTATGAACGGCGCCCGTGTCAACGCGATTGTAAATGAACTGCGCGGTGAGAAGATCGACATCATCAACTGGAACGAGAACCCGGCCCTGCTGATTGAGAACGCCTTAAGCCCGGCCAAGGTGATCGCGGTCCTGGCTGATCCGGAGGATAAGACAGCCAAGGTTGTGGTTCCCGATTATCAGCTGTCCCTGGCCATCGGTAAGGAAGGTCAGAACGCAAGACTGGCGGCAAGGCTCACCGGCTTCAAGATCGACATCAAGAGCGAGACCCAGGCAAGAGAAATCGAGGGCTGGCTGGACGTAGACGAGGAGTACGAGGAGTACGAGGACTTCGAGGAGTATAAGGAGTCCCAGGCTTACGAGGAAGCACAGGCCACGGAAGCAGCTGAGACAGAGACAGAGGAAGAGAGTCAGGATGAATAAAAAAGTACCGATGCGCCAGTGCGTGGGCTGTCAGGAAATGAAAAGCAAGAAAGAGATGCTGAGAGTCCTTAAGACAGCGGAGGATGAAATTGTGCTGGACGCCACAGGCCGGAAGAACGGTCGGGGCGCGTATCTTTGTTTTTCCAAAGAATGTCTTGCAAAAGCGCGGAAGAACAAAGGCCTGGAGCGTTCCCTGAAGATGGCCATTCCTTCTGCAGTGTACGACAGCCTGGAAAAGGAGTTGGATGAACTTGGCACAGAATAGAGTATTATCCCTGATAGGCCTGGCCCAGAAGGCAGGAAAGACCGCCAGCGGTGAATTTGCCACGGAGCACGCGGTCAAGTCCGGAAAGGCGGCGCTTGTCATTGTGTCGGATGAATCGTCCGATAATACAAAAAAGAAGTTCCAAAATATGTGTGACTACTACGAAGTACCCGTGTATTTCTATGGTGGAAAAGAGGAGCTGGGCCACGCGATGGGCAAGGAATTCCGCGCGTCCCTGGCGATTCTGGATGAGGGACTTGCGAAGAGCATAGAGAAGAATTTGAAACTTTAACTTTAACGGAGGTAGAAATTTGGAGGGAAACAGCCATATGAATACAAATGGAGAAGAGCAGGAAGTAAAGAAGAAGAAAAAGATCATTGCTGTATACAATACCCATAACAGTAAGACCGGCATCAAGGATCCGAGAGCCGAGAAAAAGCAGCAGGCAGCCCGTCCGGCACAGTCCCGTCCTGCGGCAAAACCGGCGGCAGCACCGGCAAAGTCTGCGGCATCACCGACACCGGCTCCGAAGACCGAGGCAGTAAAGCCGGCGGCAGCACCGGCAGCAAAACCGGTCACAGAGGCGGCAAAACCGGCAGCAGCGCCCCAGTCCCGTCCGGCAGCGTCTGAGAATAACGCAAGACCGGCAGGCCAGGGCAGACCGGCACAGAATCGCGATGGTCAGAGAAGAGACGGTCAGAGAAGAGAGGGCCAGAGACGCGATGGTCAGGGCGGCGGCTATCAGAACCGCGACGGTCAGAGAAGAGACGGTCAGGGCGGCGGCTACCAGAGACGCGATGGTCAGGGCGGCGGCTATCAGAACCGTGACGGCCAGAGAAGAGACGGCCA
>CAKROP010000255.1 GCA_934373375.1 uncultured Anaerosacchariphilus sp. | reverse complement strand
AAACACCCTACGGGTATCCCTGGATGCGCTGGAAACATGCGCAAACATAGGAAATCCGGGAGAAGCCCCGGATTTCCGTCCGTTATATTGTTACCGCGGCTCTCCCACAAAGAAGACCGCCAATGTCCCCGGTCCTGAATGGGCCCCGATGGTCGGCCCGACTTCATTCACCAGAAACTCCGTAATCCCAAACTTCTCCCGGATCAGCTTTTCCAGATACTCCACATCCTCGATACAGTCCCCGTGGCTGATAAACACCACATCATTCTGATCCTCAAAGCCCTTCGTCTGCTCCGTCATCCGATCCACCAGCGCCGAAATCGACTTCTTCCGACCGCGCACCTTCCCAATCGCAATCAGATGTCCCTCATCGTCCACATGCAGCACCGGCTTCACATTCATCATGGTACCCAGAATCGCCGTAGCCTTCGAAACCCGGCCTCCTCTGTGCAGATGGAATAAATCATCAACTGTAAAATTATGGCAGATACAAAGTTTGTTCTTCTCCACCCAGTCCGCCACCTCTTCAAGGGATTTTCCCGCTTCCTTCAACATCACAGCCTTGTGTACCAGCAGTCCCTCGCCCAGCGACGCGCTCAGGGAATCAATCACCACAATTTTCCGCTCCGGAAACAGACCTTCCTCCGCGATCTCATCCGCCGCAATCCGTCCACTGTTATATGTGCCGCTTAAGCCCGAAGAAAAGGCGATATAAAGCACATCCTGCCCAGTTTCCAGGCATGCGCACATGGCAGTCTTCGCCTGTTCCGGGTTTACCTGAGATGTGGTCGGCATGGAGCCGGCACGCATCTTCGCATAAAACTCCTTCACATCCAGCGGATGCTCTCGATCGTAGGTCTGTCCATCCAGAATATAATTTAAAGAAAGGATAGAAAGCCCATGCTCCCTGATGTAGCTCTCCGGTAAGTCAGCGGTCGTGTCAGTCATAATTACATACGGGTTCATTATAATTCCTCCTCACTTCTCAAGAATCTATGTTTAAAATTAATAATTACCAAGAATTTTCATATTCAACGCTTCCTCGCGGATTCCCCGCAGCGCATTCTTCACCGCACTGTCATTGAGATTGCCCTCAAAATCTACAAAGAAATGATACTCCCAGTTTCGATCCGGAATCGGCCGGGACTCAATCCGGCACATATTCAGATTATTGTAAATGAAATGGGACAGCACATTGTACAGACAGCCGCTCTCATGGGTCACTTCAAAACAGATGCTGACCTTCTCCGCATCCTTGCGGAAAATCGGCTGATTCGTCACAATCACAAACCGGGTTGAATTATGCTCGCTGCGGTTGATACCCTGATCCAACACCTTCAGACCCTGTTGCTTCGCCGCCAGCGTACTGGCAATGGCCGCCTGCTCCTTATTCTTCTCATCAGCCACCTTCTTGGCCGCCACCGCCGTATTCAGCACACTGATCTGCTTCCAGTCCCGATGCTCATCCAGATACTTCGCGCACTGCATCAGCCCCTGCGGGTGGGAAAATACTGTCTTGATATCGGAAATTTCCGCGTCCGGCATCCCGAGAAGCGCATGTTGTACCGAAATAATCTGCTCGCCCACAATATAATTGTCATATTCTTCCAGTAAATCGTAGCTGTCATTTACAATACCCGCCGTGGAATTCTCGATGGGCAGCACTGCGTAATCCGCCATGCCCTCTGCAATGGCGTCCATGGCGTCCCGCCACCGCTCCACATGGAAATGATTCACATCCTCACCGAAAAATGCGAACATGGCCTGCTGAGCATAGGCGCCCTCCACGCCCTGGTAAACCACCCGGACATTTTTCTTCTCCAGCTCATCCACCATAATAAAGGGCAGGCGTCCCAACGCCTTCTCCTCCATCAGCTGATACTGCAGCTTCCGACTGATGCCCATGATCTGCTTATACAGCTCTTCCACCCCGTGACCGTTAAAATCATTGTGGGTCAGCGCTTTAACTGCCTCAATCTTCTGATTTTCCCGCTCCTTATCCAGAATCTTCTTTCCGGTGGCAATCTTATACTCTGCCACCTCTTTGGAGATACCCATGCGCTCCTCAAAAAGCGCCACCATCTCCCGGTCAATCCGGTCTATTTCCACTCTCAGCTCTTTTAAATCTCTCATCGTCCGTCCTCTTTTACTCCTTTATTGCTGCTCCCGGATTTCCCGTATCAAATCGCCCAGATAAGACAGGGAACCAAAGGCCAGAATCATATCATCCTCGCCCGCATAGGCCCGCGCCCGGTGTACCGCGTCCTTTAAGCTGCCGGCCGACTCCACCTCCGGATTATATTTCTTCACATCCTCAGCCAGCTTATCCGCAGCCAGCGCCCGGGGATTATTCGGCGTCATGACCGTGATAACCCGGTCAGCAAGCGGCGTCAGCTGACTCATCACATAATCGTATTCCTTATCTGCCAGCACTCCGGCGATAAAGACTTTCCGTTTTTCCGGGAAATAAAGCTCCAACGTCTCCCGAAGTCTGTCGGCTGCATCACGGTTATGCGCGCCGTCCACGATAAAGAGCGGATGGCGGCTCACTGTCGTAAAGCGCCCCTGCCATACAGTCTCCGTCAGCCCCTTTCGAAGAGCCTCATCGGAAATGTTCCAGCCACGGTCGCGAAGAGCCTGAATCGCCTCCACCGCCAGCGCCGCATTGTCAATCTGCCAGCTTCCGGTCAGTCCCGGCTTCAGCTTTGTCTCTTCCTTATAAGTAAAGGTCTGATTTTCAAATATGTATTTTATATCCTTAATATCGGATTTTTGAACCTCCCGGTACTCCGTATTCTTTTCCGCGCAGGTTCTCTGCAGCACCGCACTGACCGCTGTGCGCTGTGTGGCGCTGACCGCTATCGTGCCCGGTTTAATGATCCCGGCCTTGACTGCGGCGATCTCCTCCACCGTATTGCCCAGAAAGCCCATGTGATCCATGCCTATCTCCGCAAATACGGATACCACCGTGGTCTTCACAACATTGGTTGCGTCGGTCATACCGCCCATGCCGCACTCCAGCACCACCAGGTCGCACTGCATTTCCTTAAAATAGAGAAAGGCCATGGCTGTCTCCACCTCAAAAGCCGTCGGATGATGCAGACCTTCCGCCAGCATCGCCTGTCCTGCTGCCTCCACCATACCGGCCAGTCTGGCTACCGCTTCCTCCGAAATATATTCCTCGTTCACCTGAATCCGTTCCCGATAATCAAAAATCGTCGGGGAAATGTACCGCCCCACCTTATATCCGGCCTCTTTCAGAATCGTGGAAATATACGCCAGTGTAGATCCCTTTCCGTTCGTTCCCGCGATATGCACAAACTTCAGGTCATCCTGGGGATTCCCAAGTCGCCGAAGGAGCTCCCGCTCCGTATCCAGCCCCAGCACATACCCATATTTCGCCGTATCATCAATAAAAGCTCTCGCTTCCTCATAAGTCATAATTCACGCCTCGGTTTTCTAAATTATGTCTTATTATACTTTACCGCGGTGGTGATTGCAAGATTTCTTATATTTATCTGAATTACCCCCTTGACATTCCCATGTAAACGTGGTTAAATTATCATATGAACAGTTAAACATATGTAAATATATTTTCAAAGGAGATAAATACGATGGCTGATATGGACAAAGAG
>CAKROP010000254.1 GCA_934373375.1 uncultured Anaerosacchariphilus sp. | reverse complement strand
CTTCTCCACAGGCATCCCCACTCATCGTATTCGTTGTCGCCCGGACGAACCTTCTTGGATACGCTGTAGGTCTTGCTGTTGTCTCTTTTATCCTTCGGCGGAAGTACGAAGATACGGCATACATCACCCTTTCCTGCGATTCTGTCAAATCGAAGACCGATACGGTCCGGATTCTGGAAATGTATATTAGCCTTCATAATTTCATAACTGGTCATTTTTCTTTTCCTCTCTTTCGCTTTTCCTGTAAAATCTACAGACTTTCAAATCCTATATCTGACATCCGTTTGGCCGCGCGCCAGCTTTCCGAACGTACATCCATATTTACGCTTCCAGAAGCTCCGGACTGGGAGGCTCCTTTCGCATATTGCAGGCTGTGTTAGTACAACGCCTGCAGTCGTGTGCCACCCGGAATTCTTCCGGATCCTCCGACAATAAAAAGATATGGCAAATGGTTTTTACCGGGTAGAACATATATCCCCTGGATAAGGTCAGCCCCGGAAGCTCTGCCTCCCCGATGGTGTCGAAGGCAAACTTCTGAGCTTCCATGGTCAGATCGCCCGGAATCTCCAGTCGTCCCCGGATGCCCACCTTTCTTTCCCGGCAGACGTCCATCACCTGATGCACCCAGCATTTTTCCAGTTCAAACAGATAAATATCTGCATAGGAGTCTGCCAGAAGTCCTCTGACACAGTCCCCGTCCCGGAAAAAGCTCTCACAATAATCGGATATATCCTTTCCAATCGTAATTATGGCGCAGGCTACCTCTGTTCCCTCCGGAATCTTTTCCGTAGCCAGCTCCTTCGGGATTTTTCCGAAGGCCATCGCTCCATGGGGCTCTAATGCCCTTTTTGCCTCGCTTTCGAGCTCTTCCAGCTCACTCTGAAATTCCTCATACCCCTCAGATTCCGGCGGACAATTCATTTTCTGAAGTACCCTTTCCTCCGGCACCTCTGCTATCAGGTTATGAAACCTCATCTTGTCCTCTCTTCTTCAGAACTGCCTTCCTTGCCTCTCTGGCGCAGGACATGGCGTCTGACGTATAAATATCTGCATCAATTTCCTGGGCAAAGCATTCATTGACCGGAGCTCCGCCTATCATAACAATATATTTTTCGCGTAAATGACGGCGCTTCAGTTCTTCAATAACCTCCTGCATGGCGTCCATCGTGGTAGTCAGAAGCGCTGACATGCAGATGATATCTGCCCCAATCTCCTCGGCGGTATCAATAAACAGGGCTGTATCCGCATCGTATCCGATATCCACCACCTCGAAGCCTGCTGCCCGAAGAGCCAGGGATACCATATGTTTTCCGATATCATGCCAATCGCCGCGCACCGTACCTAGTACAACCCTTCCGATATAGCCATCGCCATCTCCCGTGGTCAGATAACCCTCCAGAATGGTAAGTCCGGCATTGATGGCTCTGGATGAGACCAGCACCTCCGGCACAAATACCTCATCCTTCTTAAACTTATCGGCAACTACCATCATACCTGTCAACAGGCCTTCATTCAGAATCACCTTTGGATCATAGCCTTCCTCCAGCGCCTGACGTACCAGCTGCTTTACACTTTTTGCTTTTCCTTCTTGTACGCTTCCTGATATACTCTGAATTATCGACATCTCTGTCACTCCTCAATATCTGATGTTATTTTAGTAATTTTTTTTGGATTTTGCTTGTAATAACTTTTGAAATTTGATACTTTTTTTGATTTTCTTATGATATAATAGCATGTACACGAGGAAAAGGAGTCTTTCTATATGCAAGCCTATTTATACAATATTATCAGTGAACAGCAGTTGAAGGAAATTCTGGAATGTCTTTATTCCTGCCTGAATCTTCCTATTCAGGCCCTGGATGAAGCGGGCAACACCCTCTGTGGCTTTGGCACTGCCACTCCCTTCTGTATGCAGTTTAAGAAGCTGTTATCCGAGCAGAGTGCCCAGAAGGGCAGCTGTAAGGAGCTACACGCAAAAGCGGCAAAACGGGCCATGGATCTGGGGGAGGCCTACGTCTTTTCCTGTCATGCTAACCTTAATCATATCATATTTCCGCTGGTAAATAAAGACACCCTCTTTGGTGCGATTCTGATAGGTCCTTTTCTGATGGACGAACCGGACTCTACCTTACTTTTGGATATCACCCGGCGGTATACCGTATCGACCGAGCATACCCTGGATCTCTATGAGGCCCTGTCCGGTATCCGCATCATCACTCCGGAGATGGCCACACATATCAGCCGACTTCTCTCCTACACCTTTACTCCGCTGATTCCCTCGGCTCTGCAGCAGCTTTCCGAAAGCCGGAGCAAAATTGTGCAGCAGTCCCGCATCAGCGAATCCATCCAGATGTACAAATCCGTAGAGTCCGTACAGGGGCAGAGTTATCCGGTGGAAAAAGAAAATCTGCTGATCCGGCGGGTAAAGGAACGCAATATCCAGGATTCCCGGAAGGTTCTCAACGAGCTCCTCGGATATGTATTTTTTGAAGGCGGCAATAACCTGAACATCATCCGCTCCCGGGCCATCGAGCTCTGTTCCGTCCTTTCCCGGGCAGCCATGGAGGGCGGAGCCAACACCGACGTGGCCCTGAAAATCAGCAATAATTTTCTCCAGAATCTGAATTCCACCCGCAATCAGGAGGAGCTCTGCCTGGAGCTTCAGAAGACTCTGGATTTCTTTATTGAAAGTATGTTTGTAAAAAATTCAGGAAAAAACAGCGAGGTAATTAAAAACGCCATCCAGTATATGACCCAGAACTACAATAAGCCCCTGACTCTGGAGGAAACGGCGGCCCAGGTACAGCTGAACCCCTCTTACTTTTCTTCCCTGTTTAAGAAATCCTGCGGATCCTCCTTTAAGGAATATCTGAACTATATCCGCATCGAGGAAAGCAAGCACCTTCTGAGCAACACCAATTATTCGATCATTGACATCGCCATTGCCGTGGGTTTTGAGGAGCAGAGTTATTTTACAAGAGTTTTCAAGAAATATACCGGTCTGACTCCCAAGCAGTACCGGAAATAACGTCCCAAAACGATATAAAAACCCCGATGGGCTTTCCTTTCCCATCGGGGTTTCGTTTATCCGTTCAGCTTCAGAGAATTCTCTACCATCACCTTCGGAATATACTTTTGAATTTCATACACCAGCTGCTTTAACTGATATTTCGGAAATATAAGCTTAAACTGTCTCTTCCCGGTTGTAAAACGCGCAACAACCTTAGATGTCTGATATTCCGCACTCTCCACTGTCGTTACCTTTTCCCAGGGAATTACAAAGCCCAGCTTTACCACGCCCTTTTCACTGATTCCCCGCTTCACCGCCAGGGTAAAAAACAGCGCCATCAGGATGAGTGTGTTGCGAAGACTTTCCACAAACTCCGCTCCGGGATCCGGCCGCAAAAGCAGCGATGTAAACAGTAATACAAGACAGAATGTGAAGAAATCGTCTTTTCCTTTCACGGTAACCCGGCGGTTCTGCCGGATTACCAGATAGGTTTCATATATCAGCACTGCCAATGCCAGAATGCTGACCATATAATTGATGACTGTCATAAAAGTGGTTCCCGATTACAGCTCGTTCGGGAAATTTTCCTTTACACAGTTTACCAGCAGACCTGTCACTTCATCCTTGTT
>CAKROP010000253.1 GCA_934373375.1 uncultured Anaerosacchariphilus sp. | reverse complement strand
TTCATCGGCGACATGGACGCCCTGTGCCGCGCCAACATCTTCCTTCGGACCGCGGAGCGCGTCATGCTTCAGGTGGGCCGCTTCAAGGCAGAGACCTTCGACGAGCTCTTCGAGGGCATCAAAGCCATCCCCTGGGAAAACTACATCCCGGCAGACGGAAAATTCTGGGTCACAAAAGCCACATCCGTAAAAAGCAAGCTGTTCAGCCCGTCAGACATCCAGTCCATCGTCAAAAAAGCCATGGTAGAGCGATTGAAGACCAGATATAAGATGGAATGGTTCAGCGAGGACGGAGCCTCCTACCCTATCCGCATCACATTTTTAAAGGATGAGGCAGTGGTAGGCCTGGACACCTCCGGCGTCTCCTTACATAAGCGCGGTTACAGAAGACTAACCAGCAAGGCGCCCATCACCGAGACCCTGGCGGCAGCCCTGATTATGCTGACGCCCTGGAAAGGCGACCGCATCCTGGTAGATCCGTTCTGCGGCTGTGGCACATTTCCCATCGAGGCGGCCATGATGGCGGCCAACATCGCCCCGGGCATGAACCGGGAATTCGTGGCCGAGGACTGGAAAAACATGATCCCGAGAAAACTCTGGTACAACGCGGTGGAAGAGGCGAACGACCTCATCAAAGACGACATCGAAACCGACATCCAGGGCTACGACATCGATCCGGACATGGTAAAGGCGGCCCGGGAAAATGCAAGGGAAGCAGGCGTCGACCACCTGATTCATTTCCAGGCGCGGCCGGTCTCTGAACTCCGCCATCCGAAAAAATACGGCTTTGTCATCACAAATCCGCCCTATGGTGAGCGCCTGGAGGAAAAAGAAGCCCTGCCGGCCCTGTACCGGGAGATTGGCGAGGCCTATGACCGCCTGGATGACTGGTCCATGTACCTGATCACCAGCTACGAGGACGCGGAGCGGTATCTGGGCCGCAAGGCAGCGAAGAACCGCAAAATCTATAATGGCATGTTGAAAACCTATTTCTATCAGTTTCCGGGACCCAAACCGCCCCGGAGACCGCGGCAGGATGTATGAGAAAAAAACTTCGAACCCTGACAGTGCTGGCATTTCTGGTCTGCTGTTTTCTCGTGATACGAGATATGGATATTCAGCCGACGGAAGCGCCGGTGAGCGGCGCGGCCCTGGTGGAATCCATGCTGGAGGAAAAGGCCGGCAAAACCGCGGAGAGCCTGGCTATTGACCGGACAAAGGAAGAAATCGAGCTTCCAGAACGATATGATTACCGGGAGGAAGGCAGGAGTGTTCCGGCCCGGGATCAGGGGCAGCACGGTACCTGTTGGGCCTTTGCGGGCCTGACCGCGTTGGAGACGGCACTGATGCCGGAAAAGCAATATGATTTTTCTCCGGATCACCTGAACTATCACAATCATTTTAAAATGGGAACAGAAGAAGGCGGTTCCTATATCATGTCGATGGCTTACCTGACGTCCTGGGCCGGACCGGTGTTGGAGCAGGACGATCCGTACGGCGACGGGCAGTCCCCCGACGATCTGCAGGCAGTCTGCCATGTGCAGGAAGTGCGGATGCCGGACACCAAGGATTATCAGGCCATCAAGCAGACCGTGTATCTCTACGGCGGTGTGGAAAGCTCCCTTTATATGGATTTTACCGAATATACCGGGCAATCCGACTACTATAGCGAGGAGCATAAAAGCTATGGCTATACCGGGCAGGAGGCGCCCAATCACGACGTGGTGATTATCGGCTGGGACGATGGGTATCCGGCAGATAATTTCAATCAGACTATGCAGGGAGACGGTGCTTTTATCTGTCAGAACAGCTGGGGAAATGAGTTCGGGGAAGACGGTGTATTTTATGTCTCCTATTATGACACGAATATTGGAAGCGATAATGTGGCGTATACCCGTATCGACGCCCCGGACAATTATGATACGCTTTATCAGTCTGATCTGTGCGGCTGGTGCGGACAGATCGGCTACAATACAGAAAAGGCCAGCTTCGCCAATGTATACGAGGCGGTCGGAAATCAGGAGCTGAAAGCCGTAGGCTTTTATGCTACCGGACCGGATACGGAATATCGCATCAGCATCCAACCGGAATTTACTGACGAAACGTCTCTTGGGGAGGCGCAGATTCTGCAGTCGGGATATTTGCAGTACGCGGGCTATTATACCGTAGATCTGATGGAAGCGGTATCTGTGCGTGCGGGCGACCGGTTTGCCGTGATTGTGCAGATAACCACGCCGGGCAGCCAGTATCCGATTGCTGTGGAATACGCGTCTGACGAGCTTAAGGACGCGGTAGATTTAAGCGACGGCGAGGGGTATATCAGCGCCGACGGATATCTCTGCTGGGAACGTGTGGAGACGGAGCAGCAGAGCAACCTGTGTCTGAAGGTATATGCTTCGGACCGGAACTAGGCAACAGAGGAGAAGAAAATGGATAAACTGATATTTGCTACCGGAAATGCAGGAAAAATGAAGGAAATCCGTGAGATTCTGGGACGGCCCGGCCTCACGATTCTGTCCCAGAAAGAAGCGGGCATCACAAGTGACGCCGAGGAAAACGGAACCACATTTGAGGCCAACGCCCTGATCAAGGCCCGGGCGGTGGCGGCCCAGACCGACGCCCTGGTGCTGGCGGATGATTCCGGCCTGGAAATTGATTACCTGAACGGCGAGCCGGGCGTCTATTCCGCGCGTTATATGGGCGAGGACACTTCTTATGAGATTAAGAATCAGAAGATCCTCGATCTGCTGGCAGGCGTGCCTGAGGAAAAGCGGACCGCGCGCTTTGTGTGCGTCATTGCGGCAGTGCTTCCGGATGGACGGGAATTTACCACAAAGGGGACCATCGAGGGTATCATCGGCTATGAATCCAGAGGCGAAGGCGGTTTCGGTTATGACCCGATTTTCTTTGTGCCGGAATTCGGCTGTTCCACCGCAGAGCTTACCATGGAACAGAAAAATGAAGTCAGCCACAGAGGAAAGGCTTTAAGGGCTATGAAAGAAGTTTTAAAAGAGGTAAATGCATGAAAGTACTGATTGTCAGCGATACACATGGAAAAGAAGGCAACCTGAAAGAAGCTATGGAACGGGAAAAGCCCTTTGATATGCTGGTTCACTGCGGCGATGTGGAGGGCAGTGAGGAAAAGATCCGGGAAATGGCAGGCTGTCCGGTCCACATGGTGGCGGGAAATAATGATTTTTTCTGTGATCTGCCCCGGGAAGAAGAGTTTGAGATAGGAAAATACCGGGTGCTTCTGACCCACGGCCATTATTATTATATCTCCATGGGAACCGAGATGCTGAAGGAGGAAGCCCGGGCGCGGAACTTCGATATCGCCATGTTCGGCCATACCCACCGGCCTTATCTGGAGCAGGAGCGGGATGTAACGGTGCTGAATCCGGGCAGTATGTCCTATCCCCGCCAGGAAGGCAGGAAGCCCAGCTATATGGTAATGGAAATTGATGGAAATGGGGATGCCTCTTACACTATCAAATACATTTAAAAAAGATTTTTGAAGAAGTTGAAAAAATTTTAAAAAAAGTTGTTGACAATTTTACTTTTATCCAGTAGAATATATTTTGCGTCACGAGTGACGCGGCGGTGAACAGCTTCGGGGTGTGGCTCAGCTTGGCTAGAGCGCCTGGTTTGGGACCAGGAGGTCGCAGGTTCGAATCCTGTCACCCC
>CAKROP010000252.1 GCA_934373375.1 uncultured Anaerosacchariphilus sp. | reverse complement strand
ATCTAATGTTCAAAACATTACAGAACGCATTTAAGATTAAGGATATCCGGCAGAAGCTGATTTACACCTTTCTGATGCTGATTGTCGTCAGACTGGGATCTCAGCTGCCGGTTCCGGGCGTGAATCGCACCTTTTTTGCGAACTGGCTTGCAGCTCAGACCGGTGATGCATTCAATCTTCTGGATGCTTTCACCGGCGGCTCTCTGGCCAGCATGTCCATTTTTGCGTTAGGTATCAACCCGTACATTACATCTTCCATTATCATCCAGCTCCTTACCATCGCAATTCCCAAGCTTGAGGAAATGCAGAAGGATGGCGAGGACGGACGGAAGAAGCTTCAGAATATCACCCGTTACGTAACTGTAGCGCTGGCTCTCATCGAGGGTATTGCCATGACCGTAGGTTTTGGTAATCAGGGTCTTCTGGAGAACGCGACCTGGTACAACATGGCTGTTGTAGTGGTTGCGCTGACAGCCGGTTCCGCATTCTTAATGTGGGTCGGTGAGCGTATCAACCAGAACGGTGTAGGAAACGGTATCTCTATCGTCCTCCTGATCAACATCGTATCCCGTATGCCGGATGACTTTGTAACGCTGTATACAAAGTTTATGAGTGGCAAGAGCGTGGCTATGGCAGTTCTGGCAGCTTTGATTATCATCGCTGTCATCATTGTAACAGTCGTATTCGTTATCATTCTTCAAGACGGAGAGCGCAGAATCCCCGTTCAGTACAGCAAAAAGCTTCAGGGCAGAAAGGTGATTGGCGGACAGAGCACCAACATTCCGATGAAGGTCAACACCGCAGGAGTTATTCCGGTCATCTTCGCTTCATCCCTGATGTCATTCCCGGGTATCATTCTTGCTCTTCTGGGTAAGAGTGCAGGAACCGGAATCGGTGGCAAGATTATCACCGGCTTAAGTTCCAGCAGCTGGTGTAATCCTCAGCAGCCCATCTATTCGCTGGGATTGCTGCTTTACATCGTATTGGTAGTCTTCTTTGCTTACTTCTATACATCCATTACCTTCAACCCGTTGGAGATTGCGGATAACATGAAGAAGCAGGGTGGCTTCATCCCCGGCATCCGTCCGGGCCGGCCTACTTCAGACTATCTGACAAAAATTCTGAATTACATTATTTTTGTCGGTGCAATCGGCCTGATTATTGTATGTGTCGTACCGATCTTCTTCAATGGAGTATTCGGAGCAAGTGTTTCTTTCGGAGGAACATCCATCATCATCGTAGTAGGTGTTGTTCTGGAGACCATCAAGCAGATCGAATCTCAGATGGCAGTACGTTACTACAAGGGCTTCTTGAACGACTAAGAGGTAAACTTCTGTTACTGTGAACGAAGTGAACAGTAACACACTTCCGGCCTGTGCGGGACCCCGTTTCCGTACAGGCTTTCGGAAGTTTTATGGCAATTTTGCAGAGAAAATGCGAACAGCGCATTTCGAGAAGAGGAGTAACATTATGAAAATCATCATGTTAGGAGCACCGGGCGCCGGAAAAGGCACACAGGCGAAGAAAATAGCTGACAAATATCAGATCCCGCACATTTCCACGGGCGATATTTTCAGAGCAAATATAAAGGAAGGCACAGAGCTTGGCAAGAAAGCAAAGTCCTACATGGATCAGGGACAGCTGGTACCGGATGAGCTGACACTGGAGCTTATCATGGATCGGTTCCAGAATCCGGACTGCAAGAACGGCTATGTGCTGGACGGTTTCCCCCGTACCATTCCGCAGGCTGAGGCACTGACCGAAGCACTGGCAAAGAAGGGTGAGACCATTGACTACGCAATCAACGTGGAAGTACCGGATGAGAATATCATCAACCGTATGGGCGGCCGGAGAGCCTGCCTGGCATGCGGCTCCACTTATCATATTGTATATGCTCCGACCAAGGTTGAGGGCATCTGCGATCGCTGCGGCGAGAAGCTGGTTCTGCGTGATGACGACAAGCCGGAGACCGTAAAGAACCGTCTGAATGTATATCACAATCAGACCCAGCCGCTGATCGAGTATTACACCAAGCAGGGCAAGCTTGCAGAGGTGGACGGAACTCAGAGTATGGAAGACGTGTTTAACGCCATTGTCAAGATTTTAGGAGCGTAATTATGTCGGTTACAATTAAATCTGCCAGAGAAATCGAATTGATGCGCACAGCAGGCAAGCTGCTGGAAGAGGTTCACAACGAGCTTGCGGCTTTTGTAAAGCCGGGCATTTCTACCCTGGATATTGATCGTTTGGGCGAGAAGCTCATCCGGGAGAGAGGATGTATTCCAAACTTCCTGAACTATAACGGATATCCGGCTTCTATCTGTGTATCTGTGAATGACGAGGTCGTACATGGAATTCCCCATGCGGAGCATATCCTTCAGGAGGGCGATATCGTCAGCCTGGACGCAGGTCTGATTTACAAGGGCTATCACTCCGACGCGGCCCGCACCCATGCGGTAGGCAAGGTAAGTCCCGAAGCCCAGAAGCTGATGGACGTTACCAAGCAGAGCTTCTTCGAGGGCATCAAGATGGCGAAGGCCGGAAATCATCTGCATCAGATTTCCGCAGCGATTAACGATTACGTTGACCAGTTCGGCTACGGCGTTGTCCGTGATTTGGTAGGCCATGGAATCGGAACCCATCTGCATGAGGATCCGCAGATTCCGAACTTCCGTCAGCACCGCAGAGGCATTAAGCTGGTGCCGGGTATGACCCTGGCTATCGAGCCCATGATCAATGCGGGTACCTGGGAGGTCGCATGGCTGGACGACGACTGGACCGTAGTGACCGATGACGGTTCCCTTTCCGCTCATTACGAGAACACCATTCTGATTACCGATGGTGAGCCGGAAATTCTGACTCTGACACTGTAAAAAGTGACCGATGGAGAAATCTATGGAGAGAGTGGAGACAGGAATGTTCGCCAGATCAAAGGCCGGACATGATAAAGGTAAATTATATATCATATTAAGAACAGAAGGCGAATATGTATATCTGACAGATGGGAAGCTTCGCCCTATGGCGAACCCGAAAAAGAAGAAGCTCAAGCATATCCAGCCTATGTACAGGACACCCGAAGGCCGGGACCTGACGAAAATAACCGATGTTGACGTAAAACGGGCCATTGTGCTTCACGAAAAGGAGGAAGAACATGTCAAAAGCGGATGTAATTGAAATCGAAGGAACAGTAGTGGAGAAGCTGCCGAACGCAATGTTTCAGGTAGAGCTGGAGAACGGACACCAGGTTCTCGCCCACATCAGCGGAAAGCTCCGCATGAACTTCATCCGGATTCTGCCGGGTGACAAGGTAACGATTGAGATGTCCCCGTATGATCTGTCCAAGGGACGGATTATCTGGAGAGATAAATAAGCTTTTATGAGAACAGGCCTTTTGCCCGTGAATGAAGGTTCAGAGACGGGCAGAGGGCCTGTTTTTATGGTGAAAAACTTGACGAATAGAGAGCTGTCACAGTATAATAAACTGATTAAACAGGAATTTCAATACAAATACAGTGGATCAAAGGAGTAATTACAAATGGCAAGTCTGTGGGGCGGAAGATTTGAGAAAGATATGGATGATATTGTAAAGAAATACAATGCATCTATTTTTTTTGATCAGAGAATGTACAATGAGGATATCGAGGGCAGTATTGCCCATGTGACCATGCTGGGTAAGCAGGGCATCGTGTCTGAGGAGGAGAAGGAGCAGATTATCGC
>CAKROP010000251.1 GCA_934373375.1 uncultured Anaerosacchariphilus sp. | reverse complement strand
CCGAGGATAACCGTCCCCAGGTAACGCTGGACGTGGACTATGAGAGAGGCATGGGCGTATCCATCGGAAGACTCCGCGAGGATACCGTATACGATTGGAAGTTCGTAGGCCTGTCCCACAACACTGTCCGCGGCGCGGCAGGCGGAGCCGTACTCTGCGCAGAGCTTCTGAAGGCAAAGGGCTTTATCGCAGCAAAATAAGCAGTGTGAAAATGAATAAAAAAGGTGTAAAAATGGTCATTTCTGCCGCAGGAATGGCCATTTGCCTGTTATGCGGCGGATGTGCGGGGCAGGACGCGCCCGATACAGAGCAGAATATAGGAAATGTGATCACTTCGGAGCAGGAAGGCATGGATGATGAGAGCACTGCAATGGATAGCGATAGTCCTGCGGTGGATTACGGTACCTGCCCGTCGGGCACGGTTGTAGATAAGACGCTGACGGAGGCGGATATTGACGAACTGTTCACAGCCGAGGCTGTCCCCGACGAGATTTTTGACCGCATCAACGGCATTTCCTATGTAGAAAATGAGAATATCGGTCGTGATGACCTGCGCTATCTGCGGCTCTTATACTGCGGCTTTGACGGCGAAACCCATGTGGGGGAAATGATCACAAACGCGGCGATAGCGGATGAGGTGCTGGAAATTTTCCGGGAGCTCTACGAAAATGATTATCCCATTGAAAAAATGCTGCTGATTGACGAGTATGGCGGCGACGATGATCTGGCTGTGGCCGACAACAATACATCCTGCTTTAACTATCGGGTGGTGGCAGGCAGCACGAAGCTGTCCCGGCATGCCCTCGGCCTGGCCATTGATATCAACCCCTTCTATAATCCTTATGTGACTTATCCGGATGGTGTAAAACACAGTTCTCCGCCCGGAAGTGAGCCTTATGCGGATCGAAGCGTGGATTTTCCCTATAAGATAGGCGGAAAGGATGACCTGTGCCTGCAGCTTTTTGACGCCCACGGCTATACCTGGGGAGGGCGCTGGAAGAGTGTGCAGGATTATCAGCATTTTCAGAAATAAGAGCTTCTCAGGCTTATCCGAAGTCGGACCCAAACAACGGAAAACCATTGACGGGAGGATGAAAATTGTGCTATGCTTCGAATAGCGGATATCCGCTATTCCGGAACAGCTCTTTCCGATTTCCCCTGTTTACAGATGATAACACACGAATGAGAACTTTTCTACTTGACAGAAGACAAAAAATATAATAAGATAGTACCTGAAAAACGAACAAATATTCGAAAACAAATGTTTGGAATATCGAAATAAAACAGGTACGGAATAAAGGAGAAGCTATGGTAAAGGAAGAAAAGCAGAAGGCATTGGACGCGGCGCTTGCGCAGATTGAGAAGCAGTTTGGTAAAGGCTCTGTCATGAAGCTGGGAGACAAGGGAGCGAACATGCAGATTGAGACGATCCCCACAGGATGCTTAAGTCTCGACCTGGCGCTGGGACTGGGCGGCATCCCGAAGGGACGTATCATCGAGGTCTATGGCCCTGAGTCCAGTGGTAAGACCACGGTGGCCCTGCACATGGTGGCAGAGGTACAGAAGCGCGGCGGTATCGCCGGCTTCATCGACGCGGAGCATGCCCTTGACCCGGTATACGCGAAGAATATCGGCGTAGACATTGACAATCTTTACATTTCCCAGCCGGATAACGGCGAGCAGGCTCTGGAGATCGCGGAGACCATGGTTCGTTCCGGCGCGGTGGATATCATCATCGTGGACTCCGTAGCAGCCCTGGTTCCGAAGGCCGAGATTGAAGGCGACATGGGCGATTCCCATGTGGGTCTGCAGGCACGGCTCATGTCCCAGGCTTTAAGAAAGCTGACCGCTGTGATCAGCAAGTCCAACTGTACGGTGATCTTTATCAATCAGCTGCGTGAGAAGGTGGGCGTCATGTTCGGTAATCCGGAAGTGACCACCGGTGGCCGTGCATTGAAATTCTATTCCTCCATCCGTCTGGATGTGCGCCGTATTGAGACCCTGAAGCAGGGCGGCGAGATGGTGGGTAACCGTACCCGTATCCGTGTGGTGAAGAATAAGATTGCTCCGCCTTTCAAGGAGGCAGAGTTTGATATCATGTTTGGCGAGGGTATCTCCCGTGAGGGCGACATCCTGGATCTGGCGGCTAACACCGGCGTGGTGAATAAAAGCGGCGCATGGTACGCGTATGAAGGCGATAAGATTGGCCAGGGCCGTGAGAATGCCAAGCAGTTTCTGAAGCAGAACCCGGAGATCTGCCACGAGATAGAGGAGAGAGTCCGGGAGGGCTTCGGCCTGGACAGCGCCGGGACCGATGAGGAGAAGGCAGAAAAGGCACAGAAGGAAAAGACAGAGGCGGCAGGAAAGAAGAATGCGGCAGAGACAGCAGAGAAATAATTACAGAAATTACACAGAAGAGAACCCCGAGGAAGAGTATGAAAAAAAGCCGGAGAAGTCCGGCGATCTGAACCGGGCCAAACGCAGAGCGCTCCATATCCTGGAGCGCTCTGATCGTACCGAGCAGGAATTGCGTGATAAGCTTTTGAAGAATTATCTGCCCGAGGTAGTGGACGCTGCAGTGGAGTATGTAAAAAGCTATCACTATATCGACGATCACCGATATGCGGTCAATTATCTGAACAGCAGAGGAAAAGTAAAGAGCAGCCGTCAGGTGGAGCAGGAACTGTTATATAAAAAAGGAATCTCCAAGTCCGTGCTGGAAGGGGCGCTGGAAGAGGCAGAGCCGCAGGATGAGCGTGCCCAGATCCGCCGCTGGATGGAAAAGAAGCATATGGATCCGGCTGTGGCGGATCAAAATGAAAAACGGCGTTTTTATCAGTTCCTTTTGCGCCGGGGATTCCGAAGCTCAGATATATTGGCGGAGCTTCGGCAGGCTGAAGACGATACCTGACAGGCGATTCGCCAAAATTTACTAAAATTCACTAAAATTCATCCAAATCTTTCACCCAAATATTGTCTTGAATAGTTGAAATGTGTACAGGGATACGATATAATGTTGAATTATAATGGATGAGCGTTTAAACACGCATAAATCAACACAATCCAACCAAGAATATTGTTGAAAAACGGTGAAAAAGATGAGATTTATACGGAAGAAGAAAAACTGGCTTTTTTTTGCGCTTGCTGTATTTCTGGTCATAAAGCTGCCTCAGCCATATTTGAAGATTTTGGCTGAAAATGAAGAAATCAGTCAGGAAGAAGAAACCAGTCAGAACGAAGAGAACAGGCAGAATGAGGATGGCGATCCGATCGGCGGAGAAGGAACAGAGGATGGAGAGACGCCGGATTCGAATGTAACTGTCCCGGATGGGGATAAGTCCGGTGCGACTGCCTCAGATGCGGCTGCATCGGATAAAGCGGAAGCAGATGCATCAGCTGGTGACGCGACAGCTGCAGAGGAGGAGAAATCCGATGTGGCTGAGCTGGCAGGGGATAGTTCCGGGGAACAAAATGAAATTGCCGTCGTATCACAGGCGGAAGAGACAACTGCAGAACCACTGGATGTGACGCCCTATATTACGAAGGTGCAGGTCTGGTATCGAACGGAAAAATCAGGCGATAACTGGGTGGAAGTAGGCGCTGATACGACCGGTATCCCTGCGGACGCTGAATTAAAATTCACCATTTCTTATAGTAATGCGAACGCGGCGAATGTGGAGGCTCACAGCGGGACACTTCAGTACAGACTGCCGGATTTG
>CAKROP010000250.1 GCA_934373375.1 uncultured Anaerosacchariphilus sp. | reverse complement strand
CCTTCCATGAGACCACCCGGACCGGCAAGATGACCTACTGGAGCAGAAGCCGCCAGGAGCTTTGGGTCAAGGGTCTGACCAGCGGTCATTACCAGTATGTAAAGGAGCTTAAAGTAGACTGCGACTGCGACACCATTCTGGCAAAGGTATCCCAGACCGGAGCAGCCTGCCATACGGGCAATAAGTCCTGCTTCTTCCACGAGATCGCGAAAACCGATTACAAGAATACTAATCCGCTGAAGGTTTTCGAGGATGTATACAAGGTGATTGCAGACCGCAAAATACACCCCAAGGAAGGTTCTTATACCAATTATCTCTTCGACAAGGGTATCGACAAGATCCTGAAGAAGGTAGGAGAGGAAGCTACGGAACTGGTTATCGCAGCAAAGAATCCGGATCCGGAGGAGATCAAGTACGAGATGTCGGATCTGCTGTATCACGCCATGGTTCTGATGGTGGAGCGGGGTGTGACCTGGGAAGATATTACGTCGGAGCTGGCCAACCGGTAAAGTAAGAACAATGGCAGTTCTGATTTCAGAACGCATTTCATAATGTATAGTAATTACCACGAAATAAAAAGGCGGTATCTTTATGAAAAAAACAGAAAGACAGGGTGGACAGTACCGACAGCTTCTTTTGGCGCAGCGGGGGCAGGCCCCGGCTCAGGAGGAACCGGTCGGACGAATCTGGATAAGGATTCGCTTTTATGTCTGTCTCTGTCTTTTTGCGGCGTATATGCTGCTGGATTACAGCCATGCAAATATCGCTTCCTGGAACAGTGAACGGATCTGTCAGGAGGTGGAGCGGGATTACTCAGAACAGCTTGGCTTTGATTTGAATCAGGTTCTGAGCCAGGCTGCGTCGGCCATACGGATTTCCGGTTCCTGAGACAACGGGACTGCAGATCCGGGCCTGATTTCCGGGAAATTATATATCGCATGGATTTATTATAGAATGAATACAGGATTTTTAACCAATGAGTAAGACTTTTAAATACGCATTCGTGAAAACCATCCCGGTTATGCTGGGATACCTTTTCCTGGGACTGGCCTTCGGCCTGCTTCTGCAGGAAGCCGGCTACAGCTTCTGGTGGGCGCTTCTGATCAGCACTGTCGTCTACGCCGGTTCCATCCAGTTCGTACTGGTAAGCTTCCTGACCGCCGGGACAAGCCTTCCGGTGGTGGCCGTGATGACATTACTCATCAACAGCCGTCATGCCTTTTATGGCCTGACCTTCATCGAAAAATTCAAGGCCATGAAATCACGGCCTTACATGATTTTCTCCCTGACCGATGAAACCTATTCCCTTTTATGTTCCTTAAAGGTGCCGGAAGAAATAGATGAAAAGAAAGTCATGTTTCTGATTTCCCTGCTGGATCAGATTTACTGGATCGTCGGCTCTGTGGCAGGCGCGGCGCTGGGACAGGTGCTGCCCTTCGATATGACCGGCATTGATTTCGCCATGACGGCGCTCTTTGTAACCATCTTTGTGGATCAGTGGAGAGAAGCGAAGAGCCATCTGCCCGCAGTCATCGGTTTGATCAGCTCGGTGATCTGTCTTCAGATCTTCGGCGGCAGCAATTTTATCCTGCCGTCTCTCATCATTACAGTGACAATTCTGATGGCATTGCAAAAAAGACTGGAAGGAAAGGTGGAAAATACATGACAGCGACGCGCGCATTTGTTATAATTCTGGTGACAGCTGTCTGCACGCTGATTACCAGGCTCGTTCCCTTCGCGCTGTTCGGCGGGAAAAAGGAGATGCCGAAAGCAGTCAATTATCTGGGCGTGATTCTGCCCCCGGCGATTATGGCGACCCTGGTGGTCTATTGTCTGAAGGGCGCAGATCTCTTTTCCGCCACCCACGGCATCCCGGAGTTTGCGGCCACGCTTCTGACGGCGCTTTTACATGCCTGGAAACGGAACGTGCTCCTTAGCATCGCGGCGGGAACCTTCTGCTACATGCTTCTGGTGCAGGTAGTTTTCTGAAATAATATTTTTGAAGTAGGAAAGACATGAATTTAAACAAATTAAAACAGAACAAAAAGAAACTCTTTGCAGCAGCGGCAGTCTTGTGGCTGCTTGTTTGCATGTTTGTCACGCCGGTATTTACGACGGTGACACTGACCTTTGAAAATGACCCCCATGGCGAGGTAGTAACAACCGTTTTTTCCGGACCGGGTGAAAATGTCAGCGGCCGGGATGATCACCATCGGGTGGTGGTGAATGGGGTTGCCCGGATCTTCTTTGGTGATCTCCAGTACGGCAGCCACTGCTCCCTGAAGCGAATCGATCCGCTGGATCAGCATTATTCCACGGGAGAGCCGCTGACCATTACAGGGCTGACCGTGTCGAAAAATGGCATTCAGACCATCTCACTGACCGGCGATGAACTGCGGACTTATTTTACAGTCAATGAGGATCTGGAGCTGGTGGGAGAGGACGGCTTTACTTTTCTGGTGACCGGAGAGGATTCCCAGATGCTTCCGACAGAAGCCTTTCAGGCACTGTACGCGCAGACGCCCTTTGCCGTGCGGCTTCTGGGAGCGCTTGGCAGCGGCATTCTTCTGGTACTGGCTATTCTTTTGGTACGCTGGTTCACACGGACAATCGCGGGACAAGGTCTCTTTTCTAAATTGATTTTCTGTGTGTTGTTCGGCGGACTTTTCGCGGCCACCTTGATGACCATTTTTACCGGCTTCTGGAATCCGTTCTATCTGAATCCGGACGAATATCATACCCTGTCGGCGGTAAATTATTATTTCTCGCACTTTATGCCGCCGGATATGCGGGATCCGGCCATCATCGATTCCTATGCCATCTACGGAACCACCAGGCACAGTGAATGGACGCTCTTTTATTTTCTGACTGCGAAAATCGGACAGTTTTTTGCAGACCCCATTATCCGGGTGCGTTTCTTTACGACGGTGACCTTCTGTATCATGGCTGGCATTGCGCTGAAGAACGTAAAGGAGAACTGGGCGCTCTCTGCCATGCTGCTTCTGACGCCCCAGGTGTGGTATCTGTTTTCCTACTGCACTTCGGATTCCATGGATTTTTTCATGAGTTTTCTGTGCATGTATGAAGTTATGAAAAAGGACAGCATGCTGAACCGGGTGCTGGACGAGCCGTTTTGCAAAAAGCATCTGGTTTACATGGCGCTTCTGGGCCTGCTGTTTGTGCAGCCCTTATGGGGCAAACCCACGTTCTATGTAGTGCTGATTTTCATTTTCCTGATACTGCTGATTCGGCTGTTTTATACGCCGAAGACGGGACAAAAGGTCCTGCTGTATAAATATCTCGGTATCCTGGGCTTTACCCTTGGTATCTTCGCCATCCGATATATGATTACAGATTTCCCGTACTACGGTCTTTTTGGAAAATACCGGGTCTACATGGATATGATGGAGCAGACGGCGTTGCCCGAATACAAGCTGTCCACGCCGGCGCTGGAGCGGGCTTATTCCATGAGCTTTATGGAAAAGGGCATTACGCTGGGACAGCTTCTGACCGGCTTTGATTTCAATAAAAATCTGTTCCGTACCTTTGCGGGCTTCTTCGGCTCTTACGCATTCGGCGCGCGGGACTGGTATTATACGGCTATGGCGGTTCTGTATCTGATGCTAATCGGCTATCTGCTGATTCGTGCGTTCCGGAAGAAGGATTCCCGGACCTGGTGGGAGATTGGCGCAGCGGCTCTGGCTATGTTCATTCAGTACGCGCTGATTG
>CAKROP010000249.1 GCA_934373375.1 uncultured Anaerosacchariphilus sp. | reverse complement strand
GTCAGATGCTGCTCCGGGTTCTCCGCCAGCACCTCCAGCACAACCAGACGCTGTCTGGTCATCTTAAATCCTTTTTCTTTTAATAAATCTTTAAATTTGTCTCTGTCTACTGCCATAGAAATCACCTTTCTTTTTCCTTATTTTTACAAGGTGAGATCCACGTCCTCCAAAAGCTGCTCAAAAATGCCCATGACACTTTCCAGCTCCTGATCATCTTCTACGATTTCATAAAGAGCTTCACTGTCTCCATCAGAAGATAAATCCTTTAAAATCAGTGCTTCCCCGTCGTCCTCCCGGGAATCTGTCACCAAAATATAGTCCACCCCGTTCAGGCGTGTCTCCTCCAGGACATAGAAATCCACGGTTTCTCCGGTCTCTTTATGAGTAAACGAAATCTTTTCCATGTAAGTTACTCCTCATCTTCCGCCTGTGCGGTATCAGAATTGTTTGCCGAATTCTTCAGGCTATCCAGATAGCCCTGTAAAATCAACGCTGCCGCCATAGAATCCACGAATTCACCCCGGTTTTCCCGGCGCACACCGCCTTCCATCATAGCACGGTTGGCTGCTACAGTCGTGAGACGTTCATCCCACATCACAACAGGCAGACCCGTTCTCTTTTCCAGCATTTCTTTAAATGCGAGAGACTTCTCGGCCCGCTCACCCATGGTATTATTCATATTTTTCGGAAGTCCCAGCACGAAACTCTCGGCCCGGTACTCCTTCGCCAGTTCTTCTATTCTGGCAAGCGTCTGGCGAAGCTTGCTCTCGGATTTTCTCCGGACAATCTCCACCGGCTGGGCAGTAATACCCAGCGGATCGCTGACTGCGACTCCTACTGTTTTGGAACCAAAGTCCAGTCCCAGAATTCTCATATACAACTCCTTGTTACAGCTTCGCCTCGATATAAACTTTCAGAAGTTCTTCCACCAGCTCGTCGCGCTCCACCTTCATAATCAGGCTGCGGGCGTTGTTGTGGCTGGTAATATAGGTCGGATCTCCGGACATAATATATCCAACGATCTGATTCACCGGATTATATCCCTTTTCTGTCATCGCCTGATATACCTGGTTCAGGATATCCCCTACCCGGTTCTCAGATTCCGGCAATACTTTGAAATTCTGTGTGCTATCCATTTTGCTCATACTCTCTCACGCTCCTGACACCACTACAAACTATTGTACTCTATCTTTTGTAAAAATACAAGTCCTAGATCCGATTTAACGGCTTCGCAGCGCACAAACGTTCTTCTATAGTATCTCCAATTACAGCCGTAATAATCTGATTCGTCAGATCTTCATCGGAAATAACTGCTGCGCGAATGTATTCCTTGGTATGGCCCACCTGATATTCTACACCATCTATCACCATGTTTTCCTCAATCAGAATCTCCACCTGCTGACCACGGAGCTCCTCCATATACTGTCTGGAATGCGCTGCATCCAGGGTCAGCAGCACATGGCTGCGCTCGGTCTTTATCTGCTCGGGAATCTGATGCTCCATAACAGCCGCACGGGTTCCCTTTCTTCTGGAATATTTGAAAATATGGGTTTCAAATAAATGTATCCGTTTCAGGAATTCCACCGTCTCAGCAAATTCTTCCTCTGTCTCACCCGGGAAGCCGACAATTACGTCCGTGGTCAGGGCAGGATGGGTAAATTTTTCACGAAGAAGCTCGCAGCTTTTCGCGTATTCTTCTGCCGTATAACGACGGTTCATCCGCTTCAGCGTAGCGTCACAGCCGCTCTGGAGGGACAGATGGAAATGAGGGCAGAACTTCGGCATTTTCGCCAGGGCTTCCGCAAATTCTTCTGTGATAATCCGGGGTTCCAGGGAACCCAGACGAATGCGGTCGATACCTTCTATCCCATCCACTGCCTGAATCAGGGTCAGGAGATTTTCTTCTTCCAAATCCACACCGTAGGAGCTTAAATGAATACCGGTCAGCACTACCTCACGATAGCCCGCCGCTGCCAGCTCCCGGATTTCCGCGCAGACGTCAGCGCTTTCCCGGCTGCGAACCCGGCCTCTGGCATAGGGAATCACACAATAGCTGCAGAACTGATTACAGCCATCCTGTACCTTCACATAAGCTCTGGTATGCTCTGCGGTTTTCGTGACCGTCATATTTTCATATTCCTTTGTGTGGTTGATATCAATAACCGTTTCCTCGTCCACGCCCTCTTCGTAAGCTTTCAGAATCGCCAGCAAATCTTTTTTCCGGTTATTTCCAATCAGTAAATCTACCGCAGCATCCTCACGCAGCTCAGCCTCTGCTGTCTGTACATAGCAGCCGACCGCTACCACCAGCCCCTCCGGATTCTGTTTCTTCGCCCGGTGCAGCATCTGACGGGACTTCCGATCCGCGATATTCGTTACCGAGCAGGTATTGACAATATAAATATCTGCTTTCTCCTCAAAGGGTACAATCTCATAGCCAGCCTGTTCCAGCATCTGCTGCATGCCCTCTGTCTCATATGCGTTTACCTTGCAGCCCAGGTTATGAAGCGCTACTTTTTTCATTTTCCAACCTCTTTCCAAAAATATGTGATTTCCCATTGACTTTTCCTGCACCCGGTATTAAGATCGTAGCTATAGTAAGCGATTATCAGGAGGGTATTGTCATGAAAACAGTCAAAATTTGTCTGAATTCTATCGAGAAAGTGAAATCCTTTGTAAATGATATTACAAAGTTTGATGTAGATTTCGATCTGGTGTCCGGACGCTACGTCATCGACGCCAAGTCCATTATGGGTATCTTCAGCCTGGATCTGTCCAAGCCGATTGACTTAAGCATCCACGCGGACGAGGAACTGGATTCCATTCTGAACATTCTGAAGCCGTATCTCATCGAAGAATAATTCACAAAGCTTTTCACTCTACATAAAAATCAGCCCGGCGTCGCCGGGCTGATTCTTTTTCTGTTCCCTTTTGCAACTCCTTTCAGTATACAGAGTTGCCGGGGATTTTTCAAGGTCTATATTTCTGTTGCTTTCGCCAACGTCACCAGAATCGGCACGTCGACAAGAACCATGGCAATGAGGAAAACGCTGTTTGCAAACCAGGCCCCTTTTTCCCTGTTCTTTTTCAGCCGTGCAGCCCGTTGGTCTGGCGGATCATATCCTCCACCATAATGTCGCAGATTTCTCCGATAGAATCGCAATATTCCAGAAGCTTCCAGTGCTCATTGGTATGAAAATGAATCCTCACCGGATATATCATTATCTGTCCCAGCAGGTCTTCTTATCTTCCTCTGTAATCGGACGAATCACTTTGCAGGGATTGCCCACTGCTACGGAATTGTCAGGGATATCCTTAACTACCACGCTGCCTCCGCCGATGACCACATTGCTGCCGATGGTCACGCCGGGCATCACCTGAACGCCCGCTCCAATCCACACATCGTCGCCCACGGTGATCGGGTACGCATACTCCAGTCCCTGATTCCTGCGCTCGCAATCAATGGGATGACCGGATGTATGGAAACCGCAGTTCGGGGCTATGAACACATTGTCGCCGAAGGTCACCTTTCCGGCATCCAGGATCACAAGATTATGATTGCTGTAGAAGTTCTCGCCGATCTCGATATTGTAACCGTAATCACACCAGAAGGATGGCTCGATCAGGAATTTTTTTCCTGTTTTTCCTAAAATCTTTTTTAAAAGCGCCTGCCGCCCGGATTCATCGGACGGGCGAAGCTGATTATAGTCATAGCACAGCTCCTTGACCTTTTG
>CAKROP010000248.1 GCA_934373375.1 uncultured Anaerosacchariphilus sp. | reverse complement strand
AGGCCGGTAACAAACTGGTTCTGGTGCAGATTCACAGAGACTCTTACGATCTGCCGGATTACTGGGAGATCAAGGAGCTGTACGGCAAGTTCTTCGAGGATGTAAAGGCAGGCCGCATTCTGTCCGCCTACGCTCTGGACGGATCCGGCCTGGCAGCCGCGGTCAGCAAGATGTCCTTCGGCAATCGTTTAGGCGTAAAGATCGAGGCCAATGTAGATAAGAGAGACCTGTTTACCGCAGGCTTCGGTGACATCGTAGCCGAGGTTCCCGCAGACAAGGTGGCTGAGCTTGGCGTAACTTATACGGTAGTTGGCGAAGTAACCGAGAGCGGCTTCGCTTACGGCGATATGAAGATTGACACTGAGGAAGCGCTGAAGACCTGGGAGGAGCCTCTGGAGAAGGTATTCCCCACCACCGCAGTGACAGGAGCCGAGAAGGTGGAAAGCCCGCTTTACAAGGCGGACAGCGTCTATGTATGCAAGCATAAGGTAGCGCGTCCCACCGTATTTATCCCGGTATTCCCGGGCACCAACTGCGAGTACGACAGCGCCAAGGCCTTTGAGCGCGCAGGCGCGGATGTGATCACCAAGGTGTTCCGCAACCTGACTGCAGAGGATATCCGCGAGTCCGTAGAGGAATTTGAGAAGGCCATCAACCAGGCACAGATCATCATGTTCCCCGGCGGCTTCTCCGCAGGCGACGAGCCGGACGGCTCCGCCAAGTTCTTTGCGACGGCCTTCCAGAACGCCCGCATGAAGGAAGCGGTTATGAAGCTCTTAAATGAGCGCGACGGACTGGCACTTGGTATCTGCAACGGCTTCCAGGCACTGATTAAGCTGGGATTGGTACCCTACGGCGAGATCGTGGGACAGAAAGAGGATTCCCCGACCCTGACTTTCAATACCATTAACCGTCACGTCTCCAAGATGGTTTACACCAAGGTAATGACCAACAAGTCCCCGTGGCTTGCGGGCGCAGAGCTGGGCAAGACTTATGTAAACCCGGCTTCCCATGGAGAGGGACGTTTTGTGGCAAGCAAGGAGTGGATCGACAAGCTTTTCGCGAACGGTCAGGTAGCGACCCAGTATGTCAATCCGGATGGCGAAGCCAGCATGGACGAGTACTGGAATGTAAACGGTTCCTACGCAAGCATTGAGGGAATCACAAGCCCGGACGGACGTATCCTTGGCAAGATGGCGCACTCCGAGCGCCGGGGCGACTCTGTTGCCATCAATATTTACGGAGAGCAGGATATGAAGATCTTCGAGTCCGGCGTAGCATATTTTAAGTAAGATAAAGGAATATTTATGGACACAAAAAAGTTTGAATTTTTTTGCAGTCGGATAGCAGCAGGGGTAGGAATCCTAATCTTAGGATTCCTGTCCCTGTATAGTATTTTTTACACAAGAAAATTTCCAACCAATCATGACGAGATGCCGGTGCAGACCTGGGGCTCTCCGGTGAGTCTGGTGCTTCTGGCGATTGTACTTGTGGCGGCTGTAGGGTATCTTGGACACTGGATTTTGAAATACGAGAAGCACCGGGAGCGGAATATCCGCCTGCTGCTTGCCTTTACCTGTATCTATGCGGCAGTCTACGGAATCGTCTGGGCCTTTGCCTGCAAATACCACATGATGTGGGATCCGCAGCTGGTATCCTTCTGGGGCGATCAGCTGGCCCACGGTATGAATGACGTCAGCGCCAGCGATATTGATTATCTGAGCTCCTATCCTCACCAGATGGGACTGATTGCGCTGCTGGAGCTGGTCTACCGGATCTGCGGTCCCGAGAACTATCACGCCTTTCAGGTGCTGAACGGGCTGGGCGCCGGAGCCATCGTATATCTGGGCTGCAAAATCATAAGAATGACCACGAAGCGTCAGGAGCCGGCAGTTTATTTTCTGCTCCTGATGTTGTGCTGTCATCCTTTATATATTTATGTGTGTTTTGTCTACGGAGAGGTGCTGTCTGTGTGCCTTTCTTTTCTTGCTGTTTACGCGCTTTTATTATATCTGGAGCGTCGGCAGATCCGCTGCGGCGTGCTGCTGGGCGCGGCGCTGACCCTGGCCTGCCTGGTGCGGAGCAACTGCTATATCGTCATTGCGGCCATCGCCTGCGTCCTTCTGGTAAAAATGATTTCCGACAAAAAGCTGCGTCACGGTCTGGTGTTGCTTCTGTGTCTTGCCATGTTTTTCGTGAGCCATACGGCCCTTGATAAGTTCTATGAGCAGCGGCTGGGCTTTTCATTGGAAAATGGTATGCCGACGGTGCTATGGGTGGCCATGGGCCTGCAGGAGGGCGGAAGCGACGGCATTGAGCGGGAGGCCGGCTGGTACAATGGCTTTGCCTACGACGTCTTTGTGGACGAGTGCGGAAGAGATCAGGAGCAGTCGAAGCAGATTGGTATGGAAGCTGTGATGGAATCTCTGACGAATTTGAAAGAGCATCCGGCCTATGCCGCGGACTTCTTCTGGCGCAAGATCGGAAGTCAGTGGGTAGAGCCCACCTATTCTTGTCTGCAGGAGACCAACCGTAGAATCGAGGAGCGGAGCACCTTTATGGATCGGCTTTACAAGGGCGATCTCTGGCCGGGCTTTGTGCGCTTTATGGACGTATATCAGTCCGTGATTTATTTCGGAGCCTTTCTGTTCCTGCTTCTGATAATTCGAAAAAGGATTCCGGTGGAGCAGCTGTCTCTGCTGATTGTAGTGATCGGCGGTTTTCTCTTTTACGTTGTCTGGGAGGCAAAATCCAGGTATGTGCTGCCTTATTTTATTATGCTAATCCCATCCGCCGCCTGCGGTTGGGACCTGTTCCTGCAGAAGGTGAAGTGCCTGTGGGAAAAATGCGGAGTCGGCAGACGGGTACGTGTCTTTGCAGCTAAGCTTCAGACAGAAAAGACCGAACAGGTCTGCAGCCGCGTCATCTTACTCCTGGCCGGGCTGCCCACAGCTTTTCTGTTTCTGTACAGCCTGATTTTCACCACCATTTATGAGAGCAACGATCTGGAGGTACCGTCCCAGACGGTGGATCCGGTGCCGCTTATCATTCTGTTTGTGGCGGCTTCGCTGGCAGCTCTCTGGATGGCGGGCCGGTGGATTCTGAAAAAGGAAGCAAACCGGAAGCGGAATCTCCACATCCTGCTGGGCGTGGTGCTGGTCCACTGCGCGGTGTTCTGTATCGCCTGGAACCTGTTGGCTCAGAGTGCGCTGCGGGCGGATCCCCTGTACATTCACGCCATCGGCGGCGGTTTTGCTTTAAGCGATCTGAACGAGAGCGCCATGGATTACCTCTACACCTATCCCCACCAGGCCGGACAGGCCCTTCTGGTGGAAATCGTGTACCGCATCTTCGGTTATGAGAATTTCTTCGCGTTCCGGATGGTGAATACGCTGGGCGTATTGGTATTTGTGGTCAGCGGTTTCGCGATTACGGGAGAGCTGTTCCGCAACGACCGGGCGCAGGTGAACTTTCTGCTGCTGGCGGCTGGCTGTGTTCCGCTTTTTGTGTATACAAACGTAATTTACGGGGAAGTTCTGGCAATTGCTGCAGTTTCCTTCGGACTCTGGATGTTCCTGCGGTGGCTGCGGGGGGAAAAGCTTCGGGATTTGATTTTGATGATTCTGGCGCTTGTTTTCGCCGTTTATATGAAAAATAACGCGCTGATCGCGGCGGTAGCTATCATTCTTACGGCGCTGATAAAAGCCGTTGCGGAGCACCGGAAAAAGCTGGCGGTGTGTATGATCCCGTTCCTGGCGGTACTTCTA
>CAKROP010000247.1 GCA_934373375.1 uncultured Anaerosacchariphilus sp. | reverse complement strand
CGGAACAGAGGTGGCCTCGATCTCTACCGTAAATAAGGGAAACAGTGAAACGTCCATAGCTTCCGTACCTGAGGGTGATACAGCGGACGAGACGGATGCGGAGGAATCATCCGCCACATCTGCGATGTCCGAAGAAAATATGGAAGGTTTTGTGGAGGAATTCATTACAGACGGAGAAAGCAGTCCTTTCGATATGATGCAGAGCGCTGTCCGCAATGTGGAGCAGCTGGAGGCCGTAGAGGAGCGGTATGGGCCGGTGGGCTACGACAGCATTACCGCTTATGCGGAGGCGAAGCAGCTGACCACCGCCCAGCTTCAGGAGATTTATTATGACCTGGAAAATGTTCTCCCGGTCATTTACAATGATTATTACGCGTATACGGAGAATCTGGAGCTGTTCAGTCCCAGTATGACCAATATGCGCTATTTTGTCATTCCGAAATCAGTGGAGCAGGTTTCACCGGAGGATTTTTCCAAAAAGATTTCCACTAATATGAAAAGTTTTGGAAAGGAAAAATTTTCCAGTCAGGAGGGACTGTTGAATTACATTCGTACCTCCTATAAGGATTATCTGATTTATGACAGCTCAGATATGAATTATGAAGCCAATGGTATGCCGATTTCCTTAAGCGAGCTGAGCAGCTATGTGAAGAGCTATCCGCCCTCCGTGGAAGGGGATTATGTTCTGGTGGTAGCTGTGGACTCCGGGTATAAGGCGAGCGATAAGCTGGCCCAGTATAAGAAGCAGTATGAGGAAATTGCGCCGGTGAGCCGGGTGGCGGTCTATGGCGTGATGCTGGGAGCGATTCTGTATCTGCTGAGCATGGTGTATCTGACTCTGGCAGCAGGACGCAGCACTGACGAGGACGGCGAGATTATGTTGAACCGCTTTGACCGGATACGGTCGGAGCTGGCGGCGTTGATTCTGATTGTACCGGCCTGGATTATCCTAGTTCTGGTGTCTGTCGGCGTCTCGGTACGGAATCTGGAGATGCCGGAATTCGCCCTGGTGGGCGGGGGCGTGGCCTTTGTGTTGAATGGAATGTTTCTCACCGGTTATATCAGTCTGGTGCGTAGAATCAAGGCCCATACCCTGTGGAAGAACAGTATTCTCTACCTGATCAGCAGTGTTTTCGGGGAGATGATGAAGAATCGGAAGACCACCACGAAGACTATGCTTTCCTATGCAGGCTTTCTGCTGGTAAACGTAGTGCTCCTGATAATGGGGGAAATTGGAATTATCCTGCTGGCGTTCTTTGACCTTGGTGTAGGAATTTTCCTGCTCCGGCAGGCGGCCCAGCGGCAGCGGATCCTGGACGGCATCAAACGGATCTCCGCAGGGGAGCTGAACGCGCAGATTCCCACCGACCTGATCAGCGGCGATAATCTGGCTTTTGCGGAGGCAGTGAACCAGATGGGCAGCGGCCTGTCTGCAGCGGTGGAAAAGAGCGTCAAGGACGAGCGGCTGAAATCCGACCTGATCACCAATGTGTCCCATGATATCAAGACGCCGTTGACATCGATTATCAATTACGTGGATCTGCTGAAACGGGAGGATATCCAGAATGAACGGGCAAAGAATTATATCGCGATTCTGGAGGATAAGGCCATGCGCCTGAAGCATCTGACCGATGACCTGGTGGAAGCGTCGAAAATCAGCTCCGGCAATGTGAAGCTGGAGCTGACAAGGCTTAATTTCCAGGAGCTGATTCAGCAGACCAACGGCGAATTCAGCGAGAAGTTTGAGGCGAAAGGCCTGAAGCTGGTGGTGGATATGCCGGAGGAGCCGGTAGTCATCGTGGCCGACGGGCGCAGGCTCTGGCGCGTGGTGGAGAATCTGTATAATAATACAGCCAAGTACGCCATGCCGAATACCCGGGTCTACGTGGAATTGACTACGGTGGGTCATATGGTGCGGTTCAGCATCAAAAATATCTCTGAGCAGCCCCTGAACATCAACGCTGAGGAACTGACAGAACGCTTTATCCGCGGCGACGTGGCCCGCAGCACCGAGGGCAGCGGCTTAGGGCTCTCCATCGCCCGGAATTTGACGGAGCTTCAGAAGGGTAGCTTCAATATTTATCTGGACGGGGATCTGTTTAAGGTGACAATTATTTTCCCGGAGGCGGAAGAAAAAAACGAATAGGGATAAAAGTGAGCGGCTAGTCTGAAAAGACTAGCCGTTTGGTTAGTGTACAAAGAACTGTATTTTCCTGTATAATAAAAAGGATTCAGAGAATGCAGGAGGGGATGAAGGTGAAGAAACGAGGGATTTTAAAGAAACTGGGCGCATGGTTTTTGACACTTGTGTTGGCTGCAGGCGTGCTGCCCACGGGGATGACTGCGCAGGCAGAGACGGGATCATCTGCCATGAATGAGCCGGCGGGCGGCGCGGCGGATATTGTGTTGGTGCTGGACGTATCCGGCTCGATGGATGATCCGTTTGGCAGTGGAGACACGACAAAAAGAATAGATGGATTGAAGACAGTTGTAGCGGCGTTGGCGGGTAAAATACAAAGTATCAATGATACAGTGGGCGAGGGCGGTGAGAAGCATCGCGTGGCGCTGATTAAGTTTGCCGGAGAAAAAAGTGAAAAAATAGGAAATGATGAGTATCGAGAAGGTCAATACTGGTATAATAATTCACAGATTGTAAAGCCGCTCACGGATAATATGCAGGATATCAAAGACGGAGCAGGCGGATTAAAGTCATCCGGAGCAACGAGGGCAGATTACGGCCTGGAGCTGGCGGAGAGATGTATTACGGAGCATTCCGACAGACGCCAGATTGTAATTTTTTTCACAGACGGAAGCCCGTCGAGTTTCAGCAATTATGAACCGGCGGTTGCCAATGCAGGAGTAGCGGCTGCGAAAAGCATAAAGGATAAGGGAGCGGAGATTTATACGATTGGGATTCAAAGCGGAGCGGATGCCGGAGAGGTAACGGAGGCAACTTCGGATTCGAATCGGTTTTTGCATGCGGTTTCCAGCAACTATCCCAACGCCACAGCGAATGACAGGAGCAGCCTGGGTGAGCGTACGGGGACGAAAGACTATTACAAGGCAGCAACGAGCGCAGCCGGAGTAGAAGAGGCCATGCTGTCTGTTCTGGAGAATATCGGGTCAGAAGCGTCTCCGGTTACACTTGCACTGACCGGACAGAAAAAACTGTATGAGGAAAAGGGAAATGAGCTAGCGCCGAAGGAATTGACCGGTGAGGAGTTCCTGTTCCGGCTGGAAGAGGATGTGCCGGAGATTACAGCCCTTGCGGAGGAAAATGCGGAGGCGGCCGGTCAGTCCATGCCGATGCCCGCGACAGGCGGTACTGAGGTTCGAAATACGGCAGATGGAAGCTTCCGGTTTGGTGAAATTTCATTTACAAAGCCGGGAACCTATCGGTATAAGGTGACAGAGGCAAATGAAGGAGCTTCCGGAATAACCTACGATACTTCCGTGTATCATGTGACAGTGAATGTCAGCTTCTTCGCCGGACAGCTTAAGCTGGAGACAGGCATCAGCAAAGATGGCAGCCAGGAACCGGCAGAAAAAATAGAATTTAGAAATAGCTATAAACCGGTGGAAATCAAGCCGGTGGATGTGATCCTGGAAGCCACGAAGAAGCTGGATGGACGGGAACTGAATGCCGGAGAATTCCATTTTGTGGTGAAGGATGAGAACGGGAATGTGGTGCGCAGGGCAGCCAATGACTCAGACGGCAAAATCGTTTTTGAGCGGCTGACCTTTAAAGAACCGGGCAGCTATACCTAT
>CAKROP010000246.1 GCA_934373375.1 uncultured Anaerosacchariphilus sp. | reverse complement strand
GGATAATCTTCTTATCCTCTACCTCTTTGGTGCCCACTACCACATATCCGTACTCCACGCCTCTGGCGGTCTCCACAATCACATGCTTTCCCTTGGGAATGTCCAGCTTTCCGGGGGAAAAGAAATATATTTTTCCCGCGTTCCGGAATCTGACGCCTATGACTTTTTCCATTTTAATTCTCCTTTATCGTCAGCATGAGAAGCTCCATGGTCAGCTCAAAGTTTACATTGGCCTTCAGCCGCACCTTGGCCTTCTCCAGTGCCTTTAAAATCCGCTCCAGCCCCTCATAAGAGCTCTTCTGGGCCTGGGCGCTGATATCATTAATTTCTTCCGCAAAAACCAGTCCGTCAATCTGGCGGGTAGCCTTGAACAGAAGCACATCCCGGAACCACAGGGCCATCAGATCGAGGTAATCGTTAATCTCCGTCTTATACTCAGACGCCGAACGCACCGCCTCGGTCAGCTCGTAGATCTCCATATCGCGCAGATGCCGAAGCAGATGAATCAGGTGGCCTTTCAGCTCCGCAAACTGCTCCGACTGGGCCAGCCGCTCCGCTTTCCCCACATTTCCCCTGGCAAATGCGGTGCATACCTCGGCCTGATAGTCGGGAATATGGTACTTCTCCATCAGATAGGGCTTGATGATCTCATTCTTCACCGGGCGCAGCTTCAGGGTCACGCACCGGGACAGAATGGTCGGCAGGAATGCGTCCGCATTGGTGGTCAGCAGCATGATGACGCCGTAGGCAGGCGGCTCCTCAATGGTCTTCAGGAGGGCGTTCTGGGCCTGTACGGTCATCTTCTCTGCCTCGTCCACGATATAAATCTTATAGGGGCTGCTGTAGGGCTTAATCTGGATATCGCCGCAGAGCTGACCGCGGATATCCTCCACGCCGATGCTGGCGGGCTTCTCATGCGTCACTTCAATGATATCCGGCTGATTGCCGCTCTGTGCCTGCTTGCAGGAATGGCATTCCCCACAGGGATCCACGCCGCCCCGTTCGCACTGGAGTGTCTGGGCAAAGGCCCGGGCCAGCAGTTTCTTTCCCGCTCCCTCTTCTCCATCCAGAATATAGGCATGGGATACTTTTTGAAGCTTTATGGCATTCTGCAGATGCTCGATGATCTGCTCATGTCCCAGAATCTCGGAAAATCCGGCCATATATTCACACTCCCTTCTTTCTCCCGCTGTTCATTTTATTAAAACTAACTTGATGAAAAAATACTCTTTTTAGTATAACATACATTTTTTAGAAAAAACAGCCTTTTATACTTTTGTTCTGCTCTGCAAATCCGCCTGCGGACTGTAATTTTCTTTATCTGAAGGTTCTCACTTATGTTCTTTTATATACTCTGAGATTTCCTCTATGCTTTCCTTCAAATCCCGGTTCCGGAATCGCTTCTCAATTCCGGCCTCCGCGATTTTCTCCTCCGAGAAATCCTCACTGTCCGCCAGGAATCTCCGACAAAGCTCCGCGTACTTGGGCTCCTGCTGCGCCCGCTCCCGGTCAAGGGCCCGCTGCAGCCGCTCGCCGTCTTCCACTTCGATATAGAGCGGCACCACGCGCTCCGCCCCGTAATAGTCCCGCAGCGCCAGATAGGATTCCAGTACGCCGATTCCCAGGTAATCCTGCTGCGCCAGATCCGTCGCCTCCGTATCCGCCGTAAAATATTTCCACACGCCGTACACAGTGTCATAGGACCGCAGCTCAATCACCCTTCCGACTGTCTCAAGCTTCCGAAGCCCTGCCTCATCTGTGAAATGATACTGCACGCCCTGCTCCTCCCCGGCACGCATGGGACGGGTGGTATACAGCACCAGCGGCTTTAAGCCCAGGTCTGCCTTCTCCAGCAGCTCCCGGAAAATCGTGTCCTTGCCCGTGGCGCTTTTTCCGATTACATAAAATAATTTTCCCATTGTTATCTCCGTTTTATCCGCTACTCCGGATACCTGTTTCCTAAGATTTTCAAAGTGGGCACTCCCACAGAATCCGCTTCCAGACCGTGAACATCATAACCGGCTTCCAGCCATTTCTCTATGCGTTCCAACAGCTCTGCCGTCACCTGCTCGCCCGGTGCCAGAACCGGGATACCCGGCGGATACAGATACACGTAAATGCCCGCCACAGCGCCCTCACAGGCCTTCAGAGGCCTGCTGACGCTTTCCGCCTCCGCTGCTTTGCTGAGGGTCAGAACAGACTCCAGGCGGGGCAGAGCGTTGCTCTTATCGCTTACTTTTGTGTATGATTTCACGCCGTCCGATATCTCTTTTTCATTTATGTTTTCTGTTTGATTGGTTTTAAGCCGGTCCTGCGTTTTCTCTACGCTTTTTGTTCTTATATTTCTATTTTTTCGAACTACGGATTTATTTTTGATCTTTCCGCTAATATCCCAATCGATCCCGTGCAGCGCTTCTGCCAGCCTTCGGAACCCTTCTTCCGAATCCGCAATTCCCGCGATAGCCACCGCGTAATCCGGTCCGCTCATTTCCATCTGGATATGGTACCGCTCCCGGAGCATCCGTGACAGTTCTTCTCCTGTCAGCCCGGCTCCGGCCCGGTTCGCTCTCCTTGCGGAAATCAGCAGCTTGCTCCGATCAAAATCCGCCGTCTGCCCGAACTCCGCCGGTTTCGCTTCCGACTGCCATATACCGTCCTTCTCGCTGTCCAGTCCGGCCAGATACAGCCATTTCAGATCCCGGCAGCTCTCCCGGAATGCCCGCAGCTCCCGCGTATGCCTCTCAAACAGCTCCTCGCCGTCCCGCTTTATCAAATCCACACAGGCGTCAATGGAAGCCATCAGCACGTAAGATGGGCTGCTGCTCTGATAGATGGACAGGAATTTCCGAATACGCTCCCGATTCACAAGTTTTCCCTGCACATGCAGAAGCGCCGTCTGTGTCATGGACGGCAGCGTCTTATGGACGCTGTGAATCACCACATCTGCCCCTGCGCTCACCGCGTCCTCCGGAAAATATTCCGAGAACGGAAAATGCGCCCCATGGGCCTGATCCACGATCAGCGGTACTCCGTAGCAATGACAGATTTCCGCAATCTGTCGTACATCGGAGCAGACGCCATCGTACGTAGGCGACACAAGCATTACCGCCTGGATATCCGTGTGATTCCGGTTCCGATTTTCTTTCCCGTTCTCACAGGAATGTCCCGCTGTTTTTTTATCCGCACGCTGTTTTTTCTCCATCACAGACTTTTGCAGGGCGTTTTCCACATCTTCCGGCAAAACCGCGCCGTTTATCCCCAATTCCGAGATGTATTGTGGATAAAGATACACTGTTTTCAATCCCCGAAGCTCCGCCCCATGATAAACCGACCGATGGCAGTTCCGGGCCATCAGAATCGTCCCGCCCTGCTTCGTGCAGGCTGAGATGGCGCTTAAAATCCCCGCTGTGCTTCCATTTACCAGGAAATGCGTCTCTTCGGCCCCAAAGACCCGCGCCGCCCGGCTCTGGGCTTCCGACAGTACCCCGTCCGCCTCCGGGTGATGCAGATCGTCAAAGCCGTCTATCTCCGTAATATCTATTTGAAATGGATTCTCAAATTTTCCCATAAGCCGCTTGTGCCCCGGCATATGAAAGGCGTAAAAATCCGAAGCTCCGTAGGCTGCCAGCTTCTCATAAAGCGGCCCGCCGAACCAATCCTGTCTATTCATGTCCTGTCTATCCACGCAATTTCCAAATCACTTTCTCTGTTTGATTCCTGCTGACTTTACAGCCACTCACCCAGCTCCTCCATATCCTGAACCGTTGTGGAC
>CAKROP010000245.1 GCA_934373375.1 uncultured Anaerosacchariphilus sp. | reverse complement strand
ACCTCAGAGGATGAAAGCCTGGCAAAGGAATGGAACTTTGCCACGGATAAGGTGGAAAACGACCTGACTCTCTATGCAGTATGGATGCCTGCCGAGGTAATGGTAAAGTTTGATCTGGATGGCGGAAATCTGGATGGAGAAACATATATAGCGGATAAGACAGTGACCTACGGCGAAGCCTACGGGGAGCTTCCGGTTCCGGAAAAGGAAGGCTTTCACTTCGATGGCTGGATTTACAGCGGCGCTGTGATTCAGGCGGATACTATGGTGACTATGACGGGAGAACATGTGCTGACGGCTCGCTGGATCCCGGCATAATAAGACGGAAAAGAGGAGACAGCATGAATCGTGATAAAGCAAGAGTAGCGGTGTACGCAATGGGAGGTTTCTATCTGTTGTACCTGGCATGGCAAATGTATGGGGAACTTTCCACAGCAGGTTCTGAAAAACCGCTGATGATCGGGTTTATGATTTTCTTCACCATCATCGGCGCAGGGCTGGCAGGCTGGGGTCTGTACAGTGGCTGGAAGACGGCCAGAGACCGGATGGCGGCACCGGAGCCGGAAGAAGCGTCTGAGAATCCGGAAGACAAATCTGACGAAGACAAACTGGAATAATATGTAAATGAAAGCTGACTGCGGTGTTCATCGTAGTCAGCTTTTTATATAACAGGAAATTCCGATGGAATCCCCTATTACATAAAAAACATTATCGCACTGCGGCGGCGAGGTAGTATGTCGCTTGCGCGACCCGCCCCTTTTGCTTACTTTAGGACTGGAAATTTCCCGGCGTATCAAGTATACTGAATTACAGAGTAAAAGAGGAGGGCTTTTTATGTATCAGGCAAATGAAAAACGATATGAGACAATTCCTTATCACCGCTGCGGGGACAGTGGACTGTTGTTACCGGCAGTGTCCTTGGGCTTCTGGCATAACTTCGGAGACACTGCATGCTATGAAAATATGAAAAAGCTCTGCTTTACGGCCTTTGACCACGGTATTACCCATTTTGACCTGGCCAATAACTACGGACCGGAGCCGGGCAGCGCAGAGAAGAATCTGGGTCTGATTCTGCGGGACGAGCTTTCGGCTTATCGGGATGAGCTGATCATCAGTACCAAGGCCGGTTACGATATGTGGCCGGGACCCTATGGCAACTGGGGCAGCCGCAAGTACCTGATTGCAAGTCTCGACCAGAGCCTGAAGCGTCTTGGACTGGACTACGTGGATATTTTCTACCATCACCGGATGGATCCGGAGACGCCTCTGGAGGAGACCATGGAGGCATTAGCGCAGATTGTGCGGAGCGGAAAGGCTCTGTATGTGGGATTGTCCAATTATAACGGAGAGAAGCTGGCCCAGGCGGAGGCCATTTTAAAGGAATTACATTGTCCGTTTATTATCAACCAGAACCGATATTCCATCTTTGATCGGACCATTGAGCAGAACGGTCTGAAGGAGACGGCGGCGAAGCTTCACAAGGGCATTATAGCCTTCAGTCCCCTGGCTCAGGGTATGCTGACAGACCGATATCTCCACGGAATTCCCGAGGACAGCCGAATCCGCACGGATGGCCGCTTCCTGAAGGAAAATGCGCTGACGGATGAGCGGTTGGGACAGATCCGGAAGCTGAACGGGTTGGCGGCTGAAAGGGGGCAGACCCTGGCGGAAATGGCACTGGCATGGGTTCTGAAGGACGGTATTGTGACCAGCGTGCTGATCGGCGCGTCCAGGCCGGAGCAGATTCTGGATAATATTAAGGCACTGGAAAATACGCATTTTACAGAGGAAGAATTACGTATCATAGATCATATTTAACAGAAAAACTTCTGCCCTGCGGCCCCGGAAAGGGCGGCAGGGCAGAGGTGATAAAGGAGACGACAGATATTTATGACAAAACAGGAACTGGCGCTTACGATCATTGAGCGCCTGAAGAAGGAATATCCGGACGCGGACTGTACCCTGGACTATGACCAGGCCTGGAAGCTGCTGGTCAGCGTGCGCCTAGCGGCCCAGTGTACCGACGCCCGGGTCAATGTGGTAGTGGAAAAGCTTTATGAAAAATATCCGGATGTGAAGGCTCTTGCGGCGGCTCCGGTGGAGGATATCGAGGCCATCGTGAAGCCCTGCGGCCTGGGACACAGCAAGGCCAGGGACATCAGCGCCTGTATGAAGGTACTGGAGGAAAAATACGGCGGAAATGTGCCGACCACCTTTGACGAGCTTCTGGCTTTGCCCGGGGTAGGACGCAAAAGCGCCAATCTGATCATGGGCGACGTCTTTGGCAAGCCCGCCATCGTCACCGATACTCACTGCATCCGTCTGGTGAACCGGATGGGGCTGGTGGACGGTATTAAGGAACCGAAGAAAGTGGAAATGGCTCTGTGGAAGCTGATTCCGCCCGAGGAAGGCAGCGATTTCTGCCACCGGCTTGTCAACCATGGGAGAGAGGTCTGTACCGCGCGGACGAAGCCCTATTGTGACCGCTGCTGCTTAAAGGACATCTGCGCAAAAAATGGAGTAGAGGAGTAAAAATATGGAATACGCAATTGCTACACTGAAGAAGGGCGAGGGACGCGCGCTGAAGGCGGGCGGAGCCTGGATTTATGATAATGAAATCGAGTCCGTTATGGGACATTTTGAGGATGGAGACCTGGTTATCGTCCGGGATTTCGACGGCTACGGGCTGGGAAAGGGCTTTATTAACCGTCATTCCAAGATTCGGATCCGTATGATGACACGGAATCCGGAGCAGGAGATTGACCGGGAGTTTTTACACAACCGTGTAAAAGCGGCCTGGGAGTATCGGAAGAAGACCGTGGATATCGGCAGCTGTCGTGTCATTTTCGGTGAGGCGGACTGGATTCCGGGTATGGTGGTGGACAAGTTCTCCGATGTGCTGGTGGTACAGGCACTGGCGCTGGGCATCGATGGGATGAAAGGGACGATTATTGAAGAACTGAAGAGTGTTCTGAAAGAGGATGGCGTCTCTATCCGCGGCGTCTATGAGCGAAGTGACGCTAAGGAGCGGGAAAAAGAGGGCATGGAGCGTGTCAAGGGCTTCATCGGCGAACCCTTTGATACCACTGTGGAGATCGTGGAAAATGGCGTCCGTTACCTGGTTGACGTGAAGGATGGCCAGAAGACCGGATTTTTCCTGGATCAGAAGTATAACCGTCTGGCCATTCAGAAGCTCTGCAAGGACGCGCGGGTGCTGGACTGCTTTACGCATACGGGTTCCTTTGCGCTGAACGCCGGATTGGCCGGGGCGAAAGAGGTGATCGGCGTGGACGCCTCCGAGCTGGGCGTCCATCAGGCGGAGCTGAATGCGAAGCTGAACGGTCTGGAGAACACGGTGCGCTTTGAGTGCGCGGACGTTTTCGATCTGTTGCCGGAGTTGGAGAAGAAGGGCGAGAAGTTCGACGTGGTTATTCTGGATCCGCCTGCATTTACTAAGTCGCGCAATTCCATCAAGAACGCCACCAAGGGATATCGGGAAATCAATATGCGCGGCCTGAAGCTGGTAAAGGACGGAGGCTTTCTGGCCACCTGCTCCTGCTCCCATTTCATGAGCTACGAGCTGTTTACCCAGACCATCGCCCAGGCGGCAAAGAGCGTCCACAAACGGATTCGCCAGGTAGAATACCGGACCCAGGCTCCGGATCATCCGATTCTCTGGGCAGCAGATGAGTCTTATTACCTGAAATTTTATATCTTTCAGGTTTGTGAGGAAAAATAGGGATGCAGCTACCGGAATTATTTGAAGAAAAAATGAAAGGTC
>CAKROP010000244.1 GCA_934373375.1 uncultured Anaerosacchariphilus sp. | reverse complement strand
GCTCCGGATGACCCTGAACCGGGATCTGCCCGGTGTCATGGCGGAGATCGAGGAGCTGGTGGTCCAGGGCCGGGAGCTTGGTCAGTTCGTGACCGATTTCACCTGGTATCTGCGTAACCTGCTCCTGTTAAAGAGCAATGACAATATGGAAGACATTCTGGATGTCTCTACCGAGAACCTGGCCCGCCTGAAGGAAGAAGCCCTGCAGATCGAGGATGACACCCTGATGCGCTATATTCGTATCTTCTCGGAGCTGGGCGGACAGATCCGCTACGCGTCCCAGAAGCGGGTACTGGTGGAGGTGGCCTTTATCAAGCTGTGCCGTCCCGCCATGGAAACGAACACCGACGTGCTCCTGGACCGCATCCGCGTACTGGAGCAGGAGTTCGAGGCGAAGATGGAAGAACTGGAAAACGGAGCCATTTCCTATGGGGGCGGCTGGCAAAATGGAGCGCCCGCAAGCGCCCAGGCTGAGCCAAAGAAGCCTGCGCCCGCGGCCCCCGCGCCCAGGTCCCTGCCCGAGGACGTGCAGAACGTGGTAAAGAACTGGCATAACGTGCTGAACCGTCTGCACCCGCTTTTGCGGACTTATCTGAAGGACGCGCAGCTCAAGGCAGTCGGCGACGGCAAGCTTGGCATCATCGCGGCCACGCCCACCGGCGAGGCTTTCCTGAAGGAGACCCGTCACATTCAGGAGATCAAAAATGTGATCTTACAGGATACCGGAAAGGACATGGAGATTCTGGTAGCCTGTATGGAAAATGACCCCCACGCGGAAGTGGGAGCGATTGACATCGAACAGGTCATTCATACAGAAATAGAATTTGAAGACGAATAAGGAGGAGTAAAAAAATGGCAAAAAGAGGTGGATTTCCGGGAGGCATGGGCATGCCCGGCAACATGAACAACCTGATGAAGCAGGCCCAGAAGATGCAGCGCCAGATGGAGGAGAACCAGAAGGCTCTGGACGAGAAGGAGTACACCGCGGCAGCAGGCGGCGGAGCAGTCGAGGTCAAGATGACCGGTAAGAAGGAAATTACGAAAGTAACCATCGATCCGGACGCCATCGATCCCGAGGACGTAGAGACCCTGGAGGAAATGATCCAGATTGCGGTGAATCAGGTACTGCGTCAGCAGGAAGAGGATTCCGCGTCCATGATGTCCGGTCTGACCGGCGGTCTCGGCGGAGGCTTTCCGTTCTAATGGATTATTACAGCAGCCAAATCAGTAAATTAATCGAGCAGCTTTCAAGTCTGCCCGGCATCGGCGGCAAGACAGCCCAGCGGCTGGCCTTCCACATCGTCAATATGCCCCTGGAGAAGGTACAGGCATTGTCTGATTCCATCATCAATGCCAAGAAAAATGTCCGCTATTGTAAAGAATGCTTTACCATGACGGATCAGGAGCTGTGTCCCATTTGCGCGAACCCCAAGCGCAACCACAAGGTTATCATGGTGGTGGAGAACACCCGGGATCTGGCGGCCTATGAGAAAACCGGTAAATACGACGGCGTCTATCATGTGCTTCACGGAGCCATTTCCCCAATGCTTGGAATCGGCCCGGCAGATATCCGTCTCAAGGAGCTGATGACCAGACTGCAGGGAGATGTGGAAGAGGTCATCATCGCCACCAACTCCAGCCTGGAGGGGGAGACGACGGCAATGTATATCAGTAAGCTGATCAAACCGACCGGAATTAAGGTCAGCCGGATTGCCAGCGGCGTACCGGTGGGCGGAGATCTGGAATACATCGATGAGGTGACGCTGCTCCGGGCGTTGGAGGGGCGTGTGGAACTGTAGGAAAGCCGATTGTTATTTACAGGGTGCTGTTCCGCGAAGCGTGTTGCTGTGAAGGAACGGAATAGCAATGAAAACGGACAGAAAACGACAGGAATTCACAAAGAACAGCTTGACCGACTCTGAAAGTCTCGGTATACTATAAGAAGCAGATTTTATTTTACAAAATTTTATAAAAGGTGGGACAAACATGACGAATTTAGAACTCCAGAAGACGGCCAATGAAGTCCGCAAGGATATCGTTACCGCCGTTCACAGCGCAAAGTCCGGTCATCCGGGCGGATCTCTGTCAGCAGCAGACATGTTTACATATCTGTATTTTGAAGAGATGAACATCGATCCGAAGGATCCGAAGAAGGCAGACAGAGACCGTTTCGTACTTTCCAAGGGTCACACAGCTCCGGGTCTGTACTCCGTTCTTGCTGAGAGAGGATTCTTCCCGAAGGAGGATCTGGTTACCTTAAGACACGTAGGATCACATCTTCAGGGACATCCCTGTATGCAGCATACACCGGGTCTTGATATGTCCAGCGGATCTCTGGGACAGGGCATTTCCGCAGCAGTCGGCATGGCACTTTCCGCAAAGGTATCCGGCGACAGCTATCGTGTATACACACTGCTGGGCGACGGCGAGATCCAGGAGGGCCAGGTATGGGAGGCTTCCATGTTCGCAGGCGCGAAGCATCTGGACAACCTGTGCGTCATCGTAGATAACAACAACCTTCAGATCGACGGACCCATCGGCGAGGTAAACTCCCCGTATCCCATCGACGATAAATTCAAGGCGTTCAATTTCCATGTAATCAACATCGACGGCCACAACTTCGATGAGATCCGTATGGCTCTGAACGAGGCAAAGACTATCAAGGGTCAGCCCACAGCCATCATCATGAAGACAGTGAAGGGCAAGGGCGTTTCCTTCATGGAGAACAACGCAGGATGGCATGGTTCTGCTCCGAACGACGAGCAGTATGCAATCGCAATGGCAGATTTGGAGAAGGTAGGTGAAGCATTATGTCAGAAGTAAAGAAGGTCGCAACAAGAGAAAGCTATGGCAACGCACTGAAGGAGCTTGGCGCTGAGAATCCGAACGTTCTGGTACTGGATGCTGACCTTGCCGGCGCAACCAAGACAGGCGTATTTAAGAAAGCATACCCGGACCGCTTCTTCGACTGCGGTATCGCAGAGGGCAATATGGTAGGTATCGCAGCAGGCCTTGCTACTACAGGCAAGATCCCGTTCTGCAGCACCTTCGCAATGTTTGCTGCAGGCCGTGCGTTCGAGCAGGTTCGTAACTCCGTAGGATATCCCCATCTGAATGTGAAGATTGCCGCTACTCACGCAGGAATTTCCGTAGGTGAGGACGGAGCGACCCATCAGTGTAACGAGGATATCGCCCTGATGCGTACGATCCCGGGCATGGTTGTCCTGAACCCGGCAGACGACGTAGAAGCAAGAGCAGCCGTAAAGGCGGCCGCTGAGTACGAGGGACCGGTATACCTGCGCTTTGGCAGACTGGCAGTCCCGGTATTCAATGATGAGGCAAACTATAAGTTTGAGATCGGAAAGGGCATCCTGTTAAGAGAGGGTACAGACCTTACCATCGTAGCTACAGGACTGTGCGTAAACAGCGCTCTGGAAGCAGCTGAGAAGCTGGCAGCAGAGGGCGTTTCCGCAGAGGTAATCAATATCCACACCATCAAGCCGCTGGACGAGGAGATCATCCTGAAGTCCGCAAAGAAGACAGGCAAGGTAGTGACCGCAGAGGAGCATTCTGTGATCGGCGGCCTTGGCAGCGCTGTTTGCGATGTACTTAGTGAGAAGCTTCCGACTCCGGTGAAGAAGATTGGCGTATATGATGTATTCGGCGAGTCCGGCCCGGCAGTAAAGCTGCTTGAGAAGTACAAGCTGGATGGCGCTGGCGTATACGAGCAGATCAAAGACTGGCTGAAATAAGGAAAAAGCAATAGTGTAAGTTTACAGAGGCAGGCGTTCGCA
>CAKROP010000243.1 GCA_934373375.1 uncultured Anaerosacchariphilus sp. | reverse complement strand
CGTTGTAAATTCGGCCCGCTTGGCGTGACCGTCTTTTTTTAATATTTTATACATTTAATTCAAACCTCTCGCTTTTAATTCTTCAATGACCTTATGGTACACGGGCATCTCCCGCTGCCGCCATGGGGCTTGTATACATGAATCTCCGGAAGACAACCCGCTTCACCTGACCCGTATAAGCGCCGCCTCGCCGGCTTTCTGTCCCATCTTATCGTCCCCAAATTTGCTCTATAAAATCCATACGGGCACTCATGCCCTCCATCAGCGCATCCACAATTGTCAGCGCAGTCATGGCCTCTACCACAACTACCGCGCGCGGCACAATCACCGGATCGTGACGGCCTTTCACGCTGATTTCAATATTTTCCCCTTTCTGGTTCACGGTATGCTGCTGCGCCGCAATGGAGGATGTGGGCTTCACGGCAGCGCGAATCACAATCCGGCTTCCGTCGCTGATACCGCCCAGCGTGCCGCCTGCATGGTTAGATTCCTTTTCAATACCATTTCCATGATTTACAAAGGGATCGTTGTTCTGCTTTCCGCGGGCCTTCGCTGCCGCGAAGCCGCTTCCAATTTCAAAACCTTTCACTGCCCCAATCGACAGAACCGCCTTGGCCAGATTCGCGTCCAGCTTTTCAAAGCAGGGCTCGCCGACACCTGCGGGCATGCCGTCTACGATACATTCCACTACGCCGCCGACGGAATCCTTTTCTTCCATACACTGTCCCGTGTATTCTCCCGCCTTTTCTGCTGCCTCTTTATCCGGCATATAGAAAGAATTCTTCTGAATTTCTTCCAGTTCAAACCGCTTCTCATCTATTTCCACAGGTCCGATGGACCGGGTATAGGCACAGACCGTAATGCCCAGTTTCTTCAGAATCTTCGCCGCCACAGCTCCTGCGGCCACGCGCCCGATGGTCTCACGTCCCGAGGAACGTCCGCCGCCCCGGTAATCCCGAAAGCCATACTTCATATCAAAGGTATAATCCGCATGTCCCGGACGATAATAGGACGCGATTTCGCTGTAATCCTGTGAACGCTGGGAAGTATTGGCTACCAGAATCGAAATGGGGGTTCCTGTTGTCCGTCCCTCAAAAACACCGGAAAGAATTTCCGCCTTATCTCCTTCGGTTCTGCTGGTTGTAAACTGAGATTGTCCAGGTTTTCTCCGGTCAAGATATTCCTGAATATCTGCTTCGCATAAAGGCAGTCCTGCCGGACAGCCGTCAATTACTACGCCTACTCCTTTTCCATGGGATTCCCCCCAAGTAGAGATTGCGAAATGCTTGCCATAAATCGATCCTGCCATTTTTTTCCTCTTTTCCTTCTGATAGCGGTCTTCCGTAAAGCTTCCGCTTCCTATCTTATATTTCGTATGATCCTGTTTATCATACCGAACTTTTTTTCATTCGTCAACGCATAAAATATTTTCTCCATGAACACGCCTGAAACAGAGAAACCGCGGTTTCCGAAACATTTTTCGAAAGCCGCGGCTTCTCTGTCGAGTTGTATAAATCATGGCAGATGATTAGATATTGTCTTATTGAAATTATTCTGCAAGCTTATAAACCTCCATTACCATATCTACGTCATAGCCTGAATATGCGCCCGCCTTTCCTGTGCCGGAAATCTTCATGGCATTCTCTGCGCAGATCTTGCAGTCCTCCGCCTTGATACCAATGTCGCTGAGTCTGGTGGGCAGACCCATACGCTTCTGCCAGTCTTCCAAATTGCGAAGGCCTTCCATGACGGTATCCTCCTGGTTATCATAGAGACGCGCGCCCATGCAATTTACAGCCCAACGTACGAATTTGGCCGGATTGCTCTTCCATGCATATTTCACCCAGGCGTCTGTGATAATGGAAAGAATCTCGCCGTGAGTTCTCTTGAAGGTAACAGTAATCGGATTCTCCATATGATGGCATACCCAGTCTCCCATCTCTCCGGCTGCCGGTTTTGTGTTGGACATAGCCATAATCGCGGCCAGATTCAGGTTTGCACGGGCATCGTAGTTGGTCGGATCCTCTTTTGCTACCAGACCTTCCTTCAAAACTGCCTTTACAATAGCCTCGAAGTAGCCCTCCATAATCTCATTTCCATTGATGGGCGCAAAGTATACTTCCCAACAGTGGGACATGATATCCATAGCGCCGCAGGCCATCATCTTCGGCGGCAGGGTATAGGCAAATTCCGGATTGATAATTGCGAAATCGAAGAAGAAGCCCAGGTTGTAAAGACCAACCTTCTCCGGAACCTCCAGACTGTCATCTACTACCATCGCACACAGAGACTGCTCGCTTCCGGTTCCGCCCAGGGTAGAAATAACACCGTGAGGAATAACGGGATCTGGAGTGAAAATATCGCGGTTCACAAACAGGCTCTCCTTCATATTGGCCTGTACAGCGATAAATTTCGCGGTATCCATAACGGAGCCGCCGCCCACAGCCAGAATAAAGTCTACCGGATCCTGATGTACCTTCTCGATACACTCCTTACAGTAGCTCAGACGGGGATTCGGCTTTACATCTCCCAGCTCATAATAAGAGATGCCGTTGGCATCCAGGGACGCTCGCACATCCTCCAGAATCTTGGTCAGATAACTTCCGCCGTCGTGCACAATCAAGCAGCGGTTACCATATTTCTTTATTTCTTCTCCCACGGTTTTATGAGTGTCTTTTCCGAAAATTACGTTTGTTTTCTGCGAATCATAGAAATTATTCATAATAATCACCTCATTCTCTGGCTGGAATTTTATTCCAGAATTCCCAGTTCCTTCATCCATGCATTTACATCAATGATTGCGTCCTTAGACGGCTCCAGTGTACCTTCACAGAGCGCGTCCGCATCCGCATCCTCTCCCAGCTGGCTCACCACATCGATAACCATCGGAAGATTCATACCGGTCAGGTGACGGAACTTATAATGCTCCATCAGTCTGCTTACGCAGTTAAAGGGTGTTCCGTTGGGAATATCCGTCATAATGATGACGTCTCCCTTTTCCAGCTCCTCTTTCAGTCTTTTTTCTACCTTTGCTGTCAAATCGTCCGGTCCTTCGCCCGGCTCAAACGTGATAAAATCTAGATCCGGCTGATCTCCAATCAGCATTGTCGTACTTTCTACCATTCCCTTTGCCATTCCGCCATGGGAAACCAAGATTACTGTCACCATCACAAATGTCTCCTTATATATTCCTGCATATTTTTGCATAATTTTGAATTCTGATACATGTCTGCAGCCATAGACATCTGCAGCTTCAGGGTACAGAGCTCATCACTGTCCTGATAGGTTAAAAGTACCTTGTCATAGACGTCGCCCATCCTGCCCGTTTCTCCCATCGCCATTTCCCGGCCCGTTTCCATTTCCACGATTTTCACGTCTTTTATCAGCGGATAGGGAATCATGACAGAACAGAAGTTTTCTTCTTTTCCGTCGTTTGCCCGGATTACAATAGCCTTTTCCAATACCCGGACATGGACAATCGCCTGCTCCGGGTTATGCGGATCTCCGCCGAGATAAATCATCTCGTACTGCCATCCCAGCACCTGATCGCACTTTTTTCTGTCGCGCATCATCTGAAACGGATGAAATTTTGCTTTTTCCATAACAGCTCTCCTCAGGCTTTTTTCCAGTTCAGCTTTTCACGCAGGAAGGCTTCCACGATATCAAGAACCTGCGGCGTCCAGAAAGGAGAACCTCCGTGGGCCGCGTTATGCATCCGGTACATGGTTGCGTCTTTTCCGGCCTCGCACATCCTGCGATAGAGAATAACGCTCTGTTCAAAGCTGCAGCTCTTATC
>CAKROP010000242.1 GCA_934373375.1 uncultured Anaerosacchariphilus sp. | reverse complement strand
TGGTCATCGTTAAAGAGGCTTCCGCAGGTTACGAGGACGCCCCCACCGTCATCATCCAGGGACATCTGGATATGGTATGCGAGAAAGAGGCGGACTGTACCATTGATTTCGCGAAGGATCCCCTGGACGTGGCCGTAGACGGCGATTTTATCTACGCGAAGGGCACGACCCTGGGCGGCGACGACGGTATCGCGGTCGCCATCGCGCTGGCGATTCTGGATGACGACAGCCTGTCCCATCCCCGTCTGGAGTGCCTGTTTACCACCGGCGAGGAGGTAGGACTTTTAGGAGCCAAGGATTTCGACGCTTCCCATATGAAAGGCCGCAGACTCATCAACATCGACTCCGAGGAGGAGGGCATCTTTACCGTGAGCTGTGCCGGCGGCATGGACGGCATTCTGCATATCCCGGCGGTCTATCAGGAGACTGAGGGCGTGCGTTACACCGTAACCGTAGACGGCCTTCAGGGCGGTCATTCCGGAGCGGAGATTCACAAAGAGCACGGCAATTCCAACATCCTCATGGGCAGAGCGCTCTGCTGGCTGGACGAGGTAGTGAATTTCCGTATCGCAGAGTTGTCCGGCGGCCTTATGGACAATGCCATTCCGCGCAGCACCAAAGCGGTCGTATACGTGCCGGAGGAGGAGTGCCAGGCCTTGGAGGAGCGTCTGAATGCCCTCGACGCCATTTACAAGACTGAGTTCGCGGCAAGCGACGCAGGTGTAACCGTAAGCTTCGTATCCGAAGGAAAGGCAAGCGGTCAGGCTCTGACGCCCAAGTGCGCGTCCATCCTGATGTATGTGCTTCATATGGTGCCCAACGGCGTCATCAGGGACAGCATGGATATCCCGGGACTGGTACAGACTTCCCTGAACCTGGGCATCTTACGGCTCACCGGGGAAGAGGCGACTGCCACCTTCAGCATCCGCAGCTCCATCGAATCCGAGAAGCAGGAGCTGGGTGACCGTCTCCGTCACTGTGTGGAGTTCCTGGGCGGAACCTACGAGGAGAAGGGATCCTATCCGGGATGGGAGTACCGTCATGAATCCGAACTTCGGGATACCTGTGTGTCTGTATTTAAGAAAATGTATGACCGGGATCCGAGAGTTATGGCCATCCACGCAGGCCTGGAGTGCGGTCTGTTCAGCGGCAAGATGGAAGGCCTGGACTGTGTCTCCATCGGACCGAACCTGTATGATATCCATACGCCGAAGGAGCGCTTAAGTATTTCTTCTACAAAGCGGATCTATGAATTTGTGGTAGAGGTTCTAAAAGAGCTGCGCTAAGCATAGAATATTTAGTAAGCATTTTTGATGCGGAGTGAAGATGCGGGATGCGTAAGCTTTCAGCTGCGGGGGCATGGTTACTGCTGCTGGGTCTTGGTCTGTTGATTCTGGGTACGGAAGAACATATCCGGAGACAGGCCGGACTTTTTAAGGCGGCTCAGGAGCAGGAGCGCCCGGAGGAAACTGCGCGGCGTTATTATGAGCTGTATGAGAATATCTGGAAAGATCTGGAATATTTTCCAATTCCCCAGTGGAAAGAGGAAAACATATCCGTTACTTATGAGAACAGCTGGCTTTTCGAGCGTACCTATGGCGGAACACGCGGCCATGAGGGAACCGATCTGATGCCGCCGGAGAACGAAAGCGGGGTGTATCCGGTGATCAGTATCTCAGACGGTACGGTGGAGAGCGTCGGCTGGCTGGAAAAGGGCGGCTGGCGAATCGGCGTCCGGAGCATCCACGACGTATATTTTTATTATGCCCATCTTTCCTCTTACGCGGAGGAGTTCCGGAAAGGCGACGTCATAAAGGCGGGGCAGCTTCTGGGCTATATGGGCGATACGGGCTACGGAAAGCAGGAGGGTACTTCCGGTCAGTTCCCGGTGCATCTGCATCTGGGGATCTATCTTCGAAATGAAGAATTCGCGGAGCTGGCAGTGAATCCCTACTGGTTTCTGCGCTATCTGGAAAACTACCGGCTGACGGTATCCCGGGGCGCGTCCGGCTGAGAAGGAGAGGTATATGGAAATACAATTGTGGCGGGAGATTTTAAATCCCTATGAGCTGGCGGTCAAGGAGGTCATGACCAAGTTTAACCACCTGATCAAGGAGCACCGGGATCGGGGACTTTACTGCCCCATCGAGCAGGTGGATGGCCGGGTCAAGACCATTTCCAGCATTCTGGATAAATGTCAGAAGAAGAAAATTGATCTGGAGGATATCGAGGAGAAGATCTATGATCTGGCCGGTATCCGCATCATCTGTCAGTTTGTGGAGGACATCGACAAGGTAGTGGAGATCATCCGGAACCGCAAGGACATGGAAATCAAGCAGGAGCGGGATTACATACGGGAAATGAAAAGCAGCGGCTATCGCAGCTACCACATTATCCTTTACTATACGGTGGATACGCTGAACGGCCCCAAGCGCCTGCAGATGGAGGTGCAGATCCGCACCATGGCCATGAATTTCTGGGCCACGGTGGAGCATTCCCTCCAGTATAAGTACAAGCGGAACATCCCGGAGCATATCAAAGAGCGGCTTTTAAGCGCGGCGGACGCCATCATCACCCTGGACAATGAGATGTCCACGGTGCGCAGCGAGATCATGGACGCGCAGATCTCCTTCCGGATTCAGGCGAACATCGTGGCGGATATCCTGAACAATATCCAAAACCTGTACCGGGTGGCCAATAAGCGGGAGATCTTAAAAATTCAGGACGAATTTTACCGAATCTACGCCATGAATGACATCGATCAGCTGGAGCGCTTCGACCGACAGCTGGATATGATTGCGGAGGGCTATCGGGCCCAGTCGCTTCCTACGGAGGAATAAATGTTACAGTTACCGGAATCCTTTTTACAGGAAATGAGAGAACTCCTGGGCGATGAATATGACGCCTGGGAGAAAAGCTATGAACATAACGAGGGCTTTCGCGGCCTTCGTGTCAATACAGGGAAGCTGCGTCCGGAGGAGTTTCAGGCTCTTTCGGCCTTTTCTTTGCGTGCGGTTCCCTGGACCCGGAACGGCTTCTATCTGGAGGGACAGGCGCAGGCGTCGAAGCATCCGTACTACGCGGCCGGGCTTTATTATCTTCAGGAGCCCAGCGCCATGACGCCGGCAGCCTGTCTGCCCATCGAAGAAGGAGACCGGGTACTGGATCTCTGCGCAGCCCCCGGCGGAAAGGCCACGGAGCTGGCGGCAAAGCTGCGCGGAACGGGCGTTCTGGTTGCCAACGACATCAGCAATTCCCGGGCAAAAGCCCTGCTTAAAAATCTGGAGCTCTTTGGCGCCGGCAATATTCTCGTAACCAGCGAGACGCCCGAGCGGCTTCTTACCTATTTCGAAGGCTGGTTTGACAAGATTCTCGTGGACGCCCCCTGCTCCGGCGAGGGCATGTTCCGGAAGGAACCGTCCATGGTGAAGGACTGGCTGGAAAAGGGCCCGGATTATTACGCGGAAATTCAGAGAACTGTGGTAACTGCAGCGGCGAAGCTGCTGCGTCCGGGTGGACAGCTAGTCTATTCCACCTGCACCTTTTCGAAGCATGAAAATGAAGAAACCATTGAGCGGCTGATAAAAGAGGAAGGCTTCACCCTGCTGCCGCTGCCTTTACCGGAAGAACGGGAAGCGCTTGGCTTCGCGCCGGGGCTCGGGGCCTGCGCAGGCGCAGCCCGGCTGTTTCCCCACCGGTTAGACGGGGAAGGACATTTCGTGGCTTTACTGCAAAAGAACGTATGTTCCAATTATTCTGCCGCGACGTTACCAAGGCGCAAGGAAACGGCAGCTTCTAAGGGTGCGCTGAAAAAGCTCCCGGAGGAATGGCTGGATTTCGCAAAGGATCTGTATG
>CAKROP010000241.1 GCA_934373375.1 uncultured Anaerosacchariphilus sp. | reverse complement strand
ACCCCCGATCACCTGACCGGCGAGGCGCGCGCTGCCTTCGAAAAGGCTGACTGCATCCTGGGCTCCGGCCGCATGCTGGATTCTTTTAAAGCTGCCGGAAAGCCTTTATTCGACGCTTATGATCCGGCGAAAATGCTGACTTACGTTCAGGAGCACCCGGAACACCGCACCATCGCCGTGGCTCTGTCCGGTGATGTGGGCTTCTACAGCGGAGCCAGGCGCCTGATTACCGTCTTTGAGGGTGCAGGCATTCGCACAAAGCTGGTGGCAGGAATCTCCTCGGTCACCTATTTCTGCAGCCGCCTGAAAATCGCCTGGGAGGATGTGAAGCTTATGAGCGTCCACGGTCGGAAGGAAAATCTGATCGGGGCGGTACGGACGCATTTTCGGACGTTTACGCTGCTGGGCGGCAAAGACAATGTAGCATCCTTATGTGAAAAACTGGAAAAATATGGATTCGAAAACGTGAAACTCTACATCGGCGAACGCCTCCACTACCCGGAGGAGCGTGTCACTGAGGGCACTCCCGCGGAGCTGAAGGAGAAAGCCTTTGACAGCCTCTGCGTGGCCATCATCGAAAACCCGTCCTACACGAGCGGACTTCGAAGCTGCATCCCCGATGAAGAGTTTCAGCGGGGCGACGCGCCCATGACCAAGAGCGAGGTGCGCAGTCTCTCCGTGGCCAAGCTGAATCTGAACCGGGATTCCATTGCCTGGGATATCGGCGCGGGAACCGGCTCCGTCACCATCGAGATGGCGCTGGCAGCCGCGGACGGCGAAGTGTACGCCATCGAGAAAAAGCCCGCGGCGGCAGCCCTCATCGAGGAGAACGCGAAGAAGTTTGGCACCCCCAATGTGGAGGTGCATGTGGGCACAGCCCCGGAGGCTCTGGCAGACCTGCCAACCCCGACCCACGCCTTTATCGGCGGTTCCTCGGGCAACATGAAAGAGATTTTACAGCTTCTGCTTTCAAAAAATCCACAGGTCCGCGTGGTGGTAAACGCCATTACCCTGGAGACCGTGGCGGAGGCCAACAGCTGTTTTAAAGAGCTTGGCTTTACCGATATCGACATTACCCAGATTCAGGCTGCCAAGGCCAAAAAGGTGGGTCCCTACGAGATGATGATGGGTCAGAATCCGGTCTACATCTTCGCCGGAACCGGAAAGGGGGAAGCGTAAATGAGACTGCCGAGAATTATGCTGGCCGCTCCGTCCAGCGGCAGCGGCAAAACTTTGATTACCTGCGGCATCCTGCAGGCTCTGGTAAACCGCGGTTTCCGTGTGGCCTCCTTTAAATGTGGCCCTGACTACATCGACCCCATGTTCCACAGCCGGGTCATCGGCGTGAAATCCGGCAACCTGGACACTTTTTTCACGGATAAAGCGACCACCCGTTACCTGTTTGGCCGAAGCGCTGCGGAGGCGGAGATTTCCGTGGCCGAGGGCGTCATGGGCTATTATGACGGACTTGGCGGCATCTCCGAGGAGGCCAGCTCTTCGGACGTGGCGGCGGCTCTGGATATGCCCGTGGTGCTGGTGGTAAATTGCAGGGGGATGAGCATTTCTGTGGTACCGCTGATCAAGGGCTTCCTGGAATATCAGACTCCCAGCCGTATCAAGGGCGTCATTTTAAATCAGATGCCAAAGTCCCTGTACGCCGACATGAAGGCGCAAATTGAGCGGTGGCTGCCGGTGAAGGTGCTGGGCTACGTGCCGAAGGTGGACGATCTGGTGCTGGAAAGCCGTCATCTGGGTCTGGTGCTTCCGGGTGAAATCGAGAGCCTGAAAGAGAAGCTGAACCGCCTGGCTGGCGTATTGGAGGAAAGCATCGATCTGGACGCTTTTCTGGCTTTGGCCTATGAAGCGCCGGATTTTACCTACGAGACGCCGGAGCTTCCGAAGCTCTCAGGCGGGAAAAAAGTCCGCATCGGCGTGGCGGAGGACGACGCCTTTTGCTTCACCTATCGGGATAATTTTCAGATGCTTAAGGATATGGGCGCGGAGCTGGTTCCATTTTCCCCCATAAAGGATGAGAAGCTGCCGGAAGGGGTCGATGGTCTCATCCTGAGCGGCGGTTATCCGGAGCTGCACGCGAAGGCGCTGAGCGAAAATGAAGACATGCGGGAAGCCATTCACGACGCGGTGAAAGCAGGCCTCCCCTGTATCGCCGAATGTGGCGGCTTTCTTTACCTGCACCGGACCCTGGAGGGATCCGATGGCGTGGATTACCCCATGGCGGGCGTCATTGGGGCAAAAGCCTACCGGACGGATAAACTGTCCCGCTTCGGCTATATCGAAATGGAAGCAAAACAGGATCAGCTGATTCTGGAAGAGGGAGAAAGGGCCCGGGGGCACGAATTCCATTATTGGGAGAGCGAGGACTGCGGCGACGCCATCCATGCGAAGAAGCCCTTACGGAAGCGGAACTGGGACTGCGTACATGGCACGCCGACCCTGTATGCGGGCTTCCCCCATCTCTTCTTCTATTCCAATCCGGCCATGGCCTGGAATTTTTTACAGAAATGTAGTAACGATTCCATACAGCACGAAGCACTTGCTGCCGAGGGTGTATAAAAATGATTCAATGTGAGGAACATAGATGCTTGCAGTGATTACAGGAGGCAGCGGAAGCGGCAAATCCGAATACGCGGAGAGCGTAGCCACTTCTCTGGCAAAACGGGATAGACTTCCCTTATATTATATCGCCACTATGCGGCCCTTCGGCGCGGAGGGCAAGTGGAGAGTGGAGCGTCACCGGAAACTCCGGGCCGGAAAAGGCTTTGAGACGATAGAATGTTATGTAAACTTAAAGGAACAGACCCTGCCGGAAAAAGGCGTGGTGTTGCTGGAGTGTATGTCAAACCTGACGGCCAACGAAATGTTTGAGCCGGAGGGCGCGGGCGACGACACCGTGGAGGCAGTGCTGGCAGGCGTGGAGGCGCTGAAGGGCCGCTGCGTCCATCTGGTCATCGTGACCAACGATATCTTTTCCGACGGAATTACATATGATGAAGTAACAGCGCTGTATCAGGAACGGCTGGGCGAGATCAACCATCGCATCGCGGCGGAGGCCGACCAGGCGGCGGAGGTGGTCTGCGGCATTCCTCTGCAGCTCAAAAATAAAGGACAGAATCTATGAAAACGATGAAACGGATATGGAACAGTTTTAAAATCGCATTTGCCATGTATTCCAAGATTCCCATGCCCCGGGCGGACTGGGAGAAGGAAAATATGCGCTATATGATGTGCTTCTTTCCCTTCGTGGGCATCGTTATCGGTGCGCTGATGGCGGGCTGGAGTGTGGTAAGTGGAAAAATCGGTGTGGGAGACAGCCTTAAAAGTGTCATTTACGTGCTGATCCCGGTGCTGGTGACCGGCGGTATCCATCTGGACGGCCTGCTGGACACGGCGGATGCCCTGTCCTCCTGGCAGCCGAAGGAGAAGAAGCTGGAGATCCTGAAGGATTCCAATGCGGGAGCCTTCGCGGTCATCGTGGCCTGCTGTTATTTCCTGGCCTGCTTCGGCTTCTGGACGGAGCAGTCGGGCCGTCAGGTGCTGGTGCTCTCCGGCGGCTATGTGCTGTCCCGCTCCATGAGCGGCCTGTCCGTAGCGTCCTTCCCCTGCGCCCGCAAGACCGGAACGGTAGCGACCTTTTCCGACGCGGTGCAGGAGCGCACGGTCATGACCTGCCTCTACATTCTGCTTTTTCTGTCCGCGGGCTTCATGTGTCTGCTGGACGCGAAGCTTGGCACGGCAGCTGTGGTGGGAGCCTGGTGTACGTTTTTCTGGTATTATTGTATGTCCATGAAACAGTTCGGCGGCATTACCGGAGACCTGGCGGGCTGCTTTGTGCAGACCTGCGAGCTGGTCATGGCCATCTGCGTGTGGG
>CAKROP010000240.1 GCA_934373375.1 uncultured Anaerosacchariphilus sp. | reverse complement strand
TTGGTGGACAGGGTATCACCTGTTTTGGTATTCGCCAGCTTGCCGATGGCTCCGATATCACCTGCGTGAAGCTCTGTGGTCTCGATGGGCTTATTGCCCTGCATAATATACAGCTTGTTCAGCTTCTCCTCTGCGTCCTTATCCTGATTGTACAGGGTATCATCAGACTTGATAACACCGGAGGAAACCTTAATCAGAGAGTATTTTCCAATAAACGGATCCACGATGGTCTTAAATACATAAGCGGATTTCGCCTTAGAGAAGTCGTAATTCGCCTCAAAAATCTCATTGGTTTTGGTATTGATACCATTGCATGGCTTCTTATCCGGACTCGGGAACAGCTCTACGATATCATTCATCAGGTTATGAATGTTACGGAGCTCTGTACTGGAACCCATGGATACCGGAATTACCGTGCCGTCACATACATTAAACTTCATGGCCGCACGGATCTCGCTGAAGGTAAACTCCTCACCATTGAAGTACCGCTCCATAAATTCGTCGGAGGTCTCCGCAACTGCGTCCAGAAGCGCCTCACGGCAGATAGCCAGGTTTTCTTTGGAGTATTCCGGAATCTCGCACTCCTCACGCTTGCCGATATCGGTGAAGCGACGGCCTGCCATCTTGCAGACGTTGATATAGCCCACGAATTTCTCATTTTCACGGATAGGCTGATAGAACGGTGCAATCTTCTTGCCGTACAGATCGGTCAGATCCTGTACCACCTGACGGAAGGACGCGTGATCCACATCCATCTCAGATACGAAAAACATTCTTGGCAGCTTATACTTTTCACAGAGATCCCACGCCTTCTGGGTTCCGACCTCCACGCCAGCCTTACCGGATACTACGATGATTGCCGCGTCAGCCGCTGACACTGCCTCTTCTGCCTCGCCCACAAAATCAAAATATCCCGGAGCGTCCAGAAGGTTAATCTTACAACCCTGCCAAATCAGAGGAACTACCGATGTGGTAATGGAGAACTTTCTCTTAATCTCTTCCTTATCATAATCACTGATGGTATTGCCGTCAGTCACTTTACCGATACGTGTGGTCAGGCCGGATACATATGCCATCGCCTCTACGAGACTGGTCTTACCGCAGCCGCCGTGGCCAAGAAGAACTACGTTACGAATTTTGTCAGTTGTGTAAATATTCATGCCTATTCCTCCGATTACAATAATTTTATAGTTCCGGATATTTCATCTGTCAAATAGATTATTCTGTAAATGAAAGGCATCGGAACACCATGGATACATTTTACTAAAAGTCTGACAATATTGCAATAGTTTTTATATATTTTTTACAAGTAATTTCTATTTTTGCGAATTTTTATACAGCATATCGTAAATCCGGCATTCATCTGCAGAAATCAATTTTTGTCATCCTGCCGGGCATTCCGTTTTCTATATTTTTATTCTTCTGCTTTCGCAATTCACTTTTATGCGTTAATGTAAACTAGTGTTGACATTTTCCGCAAAAAACTTTAAACTTAATTCTTAGAGATTTTGTATACATAAAAGGAGTTTTCACCATGAAAATGAATACCATCGGCTTTATCGGACTGGGCCTCATCGGCGGCTCCATCGCAAAAGCCATTCGCGCATATCACCCGGATGTCCGGATGATAGCCTATATGAGAAGTCAGGACACACTCCAAAAAGCTGTAGACGAAGGCGTGATCAACGAGGCCTGTTCCGAAGTTGGCGAGCAGTTTGCCGCCTGCGATTTGCTTTTCCTCTGTGCGCCCGTGGAGACTAACGCCCGCTATCTGGAGCAGTTAAAGCCCATGTTACCGAAGACCTGTCTCCTGACTGATGTAGGCAGCACAAAGACGGATATTCACGAGAAGGTGGATGCTCTGGGGCTTACCGGGCAGTTCATCGGCGGCCATCCCATGGCAGGCTCTGAAAAGACCGGATACGAGAACGCCAAGACCCACCTGATTGAAAATGCCTACTATATTATCACGCCGGGCACAGGCGTGCCTGAGGATACGGTCAATGAATTCGTTGCCCTGGTTTCTTCTTTAAAAGCCCTTCCGCTGGTACTCGATTACCGCCAGCACGATTTTATCACGGCCTGCGTCAGCCATCTGCCCCACCTGATCGCTTCTTCTCTGGTAGAACTGGTGAAGGATCTGGACGGTCCCGACGAATTGATGAAACGGATTGCGGCGGGCGGTTTCAAGGATATTACAAGGATTGCATCCTCTTCTCCCGATATGTGGGAGCAGATCTGCATGACCAATTCCGAAAATATTTTAAAAGCTCTGGATCATTATCAGGCGCAGCTTAGCCGACTCCGGACGGAAATCACCGGGAAAGAGGCGGATAAGATACATTCCTTCTTTGCCGCGTCCCGGGATTACCGGAATTCTATCCCGGAAGCTTCCGCAGGACCCTTAAAGAAGACCTACGCTTTCTATTGTGATATGGTGGACGAAGCCGGCGGTATCGCTACTCTGGCGACCATCCTGGCCTCCGGCGGCATCAGTATCAAAAACATCGGGATTATCCACAACCGGGAATTCGAAGAAGCCGTGCTCCGCGTAGAACTCTACGAGGAAGACGCTTATAAGAAAGCGGTGGAACTGCTTCGCAAATACCGTTACACTATTTATGAGCGATAACTATACTGTGAGGAGAACATTTATGAAATTTACACGTGCGCAGAAATTACACGGGGAAGTTACCATCCCCGGCGATAAATCCATCTCCCATCGGACCGTTATGTTCGGCTCGCTGGCAGAGGGAACCACCGAGGTGACCGGTTTCTTAAGAGGCGCCGACTGCCTCTCTACCATTGACTGCTTCCGTCGGCTCGGCATTTCCATTGAGGATAAGGGCGAGCGGATTCTGATTCACGGGAAGGGACTGCACGGGCTTTCCGCGCCGTCTGCGATTTTGGATGCAGGCAACAGCGGTACAACCACCCGGCTGATTTCCGGTATCTTAAGCGGTCAGAATTTCGAGACTACGCTGACCGGCGACGCCTCCATTCAGAAGCGGCCCATGGGACGTATCATCGAACCCTTAAGTCAGATGGGCGCCGCCATTACCAGCCTTTCCGGAAATGGGTGCGCGCCGCTTCGCATTCAGGGACGGCCCTTACATGGCATTCACTATACTACAAAGGTGGCTTCCGCTCAGGTGAAGTCTTCGATTCTGCTGGCCGGACTTTACGCAGACGCGCCCACCAGCGTGACGGAGCCTGCGCTGTCCCGAAATCATTCGGAGCTGATGCTGCGTTTCTTCGGAGCGGATGTGAAAAGTGAAGGGACTACGGCTGCGATTCAGCCAGAGCCGAAACTCATCGGACAGAAGGTACAGGTTCCCGGGGATATCTCTTCTGCCGCTTACTTTATCGCGGCGGGATGTATCACACCGGATTCGGAGCTGCTGATTAAAAATGTGGGAACCAACCCGACCCGGGACGGTATTTTACGCGTCTGCAGGATGATGGACGCGGATGTGACACTGCTGAATGAAAATACGGACAGCGGCGAGCCCACTGCTGATCTGCTGGTTCGCACTTCTTCTCTCAAGGGTTGTATCATTGAAGGGGATCTGATTCCGACTCTGATTGACGAATTGCCGGTGATCGCGGTCATGGCCTGCTTTGCGGAAGGTACGACGATCATCCGGGACGCGGCAGAGCTGAAGGTGAAGGAGTCGGATCGGATTGCGGTGATGACGGAGAATCTGACGGCTATGGGGGCGAAGGTGACGGCTACCGATGATGGGATGATCATTGAGGGCGGGTATGCGCTTCACGGGGCTATGATTGACAGTCATTTGGATCACCGAATTGCCATGTCGTTCGCCGTGGCGGCGCTCAATGCGGATGGGGAGACGGAGATCCTCGGCGCGGACTGTGTGAATATTTCTTATCCGGCTTTCTA
>CAKROP010000239.1 GCA_934373375.1 uncultured Anaerosacchariphilus sp. | reverse complement strand
AAATTAGCCTCACCCATTCCCCGGGAGCCAGCCTGCAGGTACCGAAGGCCGTCACAAAATACGGAAATTCCGTCACAAGAACCTGCAGTCCGATTCCGATAGCGAAAGCGGCCAGCATCAGTTTATTTTCCAGATGATTCATGCGGAACAGGCTGGTTTCCACGTCCCGCATGCCCACTGCATGGAAGAGCTGTGAAATACCAAGCACTGTAAATGCGTAGGTCTGGCAGCGGGCCAAAAGCTGTGGTTCGACCAGGAGCAGACGCAGGTTCGTTAAAGTAAGCGGCAACCCTACGCCACGCAGCATAGCCACAGGCAGGCAGAGAAAGGCCGCCGTACTGATAAACGCAATCAGAAAGCCGTAGAACAGTGTGCAGGAAAGTCCGTCTGCAGCGAACAGATTCTCATTCTTCGGGCGGGGTGGCTGATGCATGAAATGCGCCGGATTCTCTGGATCCACACCGAGGGCCAGCGCAGGCAGGCTGTCGGTAATCAGGTTAATCCAGAGAATGTGGCTGGGCTTCAGCGGCGAGCTGAAATTCATCAGAATCGCCGCCAGCATGGTCATGATTTCCCCGAAATTCGAGGAGAGCAGGAACAGCACAGCTTTTTTAATATTGGCGTAGATGCCGCGACCTTCGGCGATGGCTTTGGCGATGGTAGCGAAATTGTCGTCCGTCAGGATCAGATCGGCGGCATTTTTTGCCACATCGGTGCCGGTGATTCCCATGGCCACGCCCACATCAGCGGCCTTCAGGGAGGGCGCGTCATTAACGCCGTCGCCGGTCATGGCAACGATGTGGCCGGAAGATTTCAGTGCCCGGACAATGCGCACCTTATGTTCCGGAGATACCTGGGCAAAGACGGAACAGCGTTCCGCTTCCTGCGCAAAGTCCGAGTCGGACAGCCTGTCGATCTGCGCGCCACTCAGACAGTCTGAGGGCTTCGCCGCAATACCGAGCTCCCGTGCAATCACAAAGGCCGTATCAGCCCGGTCCCCGGTAATCATGACTGTCCGCACGCCTGCTTTCCGAAAATCCCGTACAGCCTGTACAGCTTCCGGGCGGATGGGGTCCATCATTCCGGCGAGGCCCAGAAAGGTCAGACTCTTTTCCTGGGGCTGGCGGTCATTGGTTCGCATTGCGATGGCCAGCAGGCGGAGTGCCCGGTTGGAGAGCGTGTGCAGAGCTGTTTCAATGGTGCGGCGCATGGACGGCTCCAGGGGCATGACACGGTCGTCCAACAAAATTGTGTCACACCGCTTCAGAATCTCGTCAGGAGAACCCTTCGTATAGGAAATGGAGCCGTTGCCATGTCGGTGTAGTGTGGTCATCATTTTCCGTTCGGAATCAAAGGCGATTTCCCCGATGCGGGGCTGCTCACGCTCCAAATCAGGGCGGGACAGACCAAAGCGGACGGTCAGATCCAGCAGTGCCAGCTCGGTGGGGTCGCCCAGACGGGAATCTGGTTCCAGGACAGCGTCGTTGCAGAGGGTCAGTCCGATGAGAAAAAGCTTGTCGCGATCCGGACGTAGTCCGGCGGCTTCTCGGATTTGCCCGTCGGTCCAGCAGGCGGTGACGGTCATGCGATTCTGGGTCAGGGTACCGGTTTTGTCAGAGCAGACCACGCTGACGCAGCCCAGGGTCTCCACACTGGGAAGACGTTTCACGATAGTATTGACTCGAACCATGCGGGAGACGCTTAAGGCCAGTACCAGCGTGACAACGGCGGGCAGCCCTTCGGGAACCGCGGCTACAGCCAGGGAAATGGCCGTAATCAGCATTTCCGGGATATCCCGGTGCTGAAGGACAGCGACGGCGAACAGCAGGGCGCAGAGGGTCACAGAGACAATGCTTAAGATCCGTCCCAGATCAGCCAGGCGGTGCTGAAGCGGCGTGGTTTCTGAGTGCTCATTTTCAATGAGGCGGGCGATACGCCCCATCTGTGTATCCATGCCGATGGCCGTGACGACACCTATGCCCCGTCCATAGGTGACGTTGGTTGACATAAATGCCTGATTGTGCTGTCCCAGATCCTTCTCTACCGGAACAGATTCGCCGGTCAGGGCGGACTCCTCGATTTTCAGGCTGGAGACGGAGGTTAGCGTGAGGTCGGCGGGAACCTGCCGTCCTGCGTCCAGGCAGACAATATCACCGGGAATCAGATCACGGGCCGGAATTTCCACGATCCTGCCATTTTCCTGAATGAGCGCTGTGGGGCTGGTCATCTGCTTCAGGGCGTCCAGAGCCTTCTGGGCTTTGCCCTCCTGCACAACGCCGACAAATGCATTTACCAGAATGACGGTCAGGATAATGGCGGCGTCGCTGACCTCTCCCAGCAGGATGGAAATGGCCGCGGCCACAAACAGCACAAAAATCAGTGGGTCGTTCAACTGCTCTAAAAAGGTTTCGAGGGACGTTTTGCGATGAGCATTCAGCAGAATATTTTGTCCGCGCGCAGGAGCAGCGGGGGTGTCGGCGTATTTCATAGGGCATGGATCCTTTCCTGTTTGTCTTAGGATATGAAAAAAAGGACAAAGGTATACCAGATTTCGGGCTTGCCAAGGGTGGTGGGATCGCCTATAATGTAAATGAAACAGTTCAGACATACTGCTGTGCAACAGCGGAGGGCTCCGCATATGTGCGCGAAATTACGCGAAAACGTGATTCCTGTGCATTGCGAAGCGTGTTACCGCGAACGAAGTGAGCAGTAACGATTTTGCGAATGGCGCGACTGAACGTACGCAATAAGAAAACAGGAGGATATACGGATTGAATAGAGAAATGGTTATCGTTCTCGACTTCGGCGGTCAGTACAATCAGCTGGTGGCGCGCCGCGTCAGAGAATGTAATGTATACTGCGAAATCTACTCTTACAAGACCGATATCGAGAAGATCAAAGCCATGAATCCTAAGGGAATTATCCTGACGGGAGGACCGAACAGCTGTTACGAGCCGGATTCACCGACCTACACGGACGAGCTGTTCAAGCTTGGTATTCCGGTGCTGGGTCTGTGCTATGGTGCGCAGCTCATGAGCCATGTGCTCGGGGGCAAGGTGGAGCGCGCGGATGTAAGAGAGTATGGTAAGACAGAAGTGCTCATCGACAAGACTGCGTCCAAGGTATTTGAGGGCGTAAGTCCGAAGACTATCTGCTGGATGAGTCACTTTGACTATATTTCCAAGGTGGCGCCCGGCTTTGAAATCACAGCCCACACTGCAGACTGCCCGGTGGCAGCCGCTGAGAATGAAGCTGAGAAGCTTTATGCTATCCAGTTCCATCCAGAGGTACTGCATACTGCCGAGGGTACGAAGATGATTAATAACTTCGTAAAGAAGGTATGCCAGTGCGCAGGCGACTGGAAGATGGATGCTTTTGTGGAAAACACGATTAAAGATATTCGTGCGAAGGTAGGCGACGGCCGCGTACTGCTGGCTCTGTCCGGCGGTGTGGATTCCTCTGTGGCAGCAGGACTGCTGTCCAGAGCCATCGGTAAGCAGCTGACCTGCGTTTTCGTAGATCACGGCCTTCTTCGTAAGGATGAGGGCGACGAGGTAGAAAATATCTTTGGACCCAACGGTCAGTTTGACCTGAATTTCATCCGTGTGAACGCTCAGCAGCGTTACTATGACAAGCTGGCAGGCGTGACCGAGCCGGAAGCAAAGCGTAAGATTATCGGTGAGGAATTCATCCGTATTTTTGAGGAAGAGGCGAAGAAAATCGGTGCTGTGGATTTTCTGGCACAGGGAACCATTTATCCGGACGTTGTAGAGAGCGGTCTCGGCGGAGAATCCGCAGTCATCAAGTCCCACCACAATGTGGGCGGTCTCCCGGATTTCGTTGATTTCAAGGAAATCATCGAGCCCTTACGAGACCTGTTCAAGGACGAGGTCCGCAAAGCCGGTC
>CAKROP010000238.1 GCA_934373375.1 uncultured Anaerosacchariphilus sp. | reverse complement strand
CCTGTGATCAATGCAGGCGATGGTGGCCATCAGCATCCGACCCAGACCCTGACAGACCTGATGACCATTCGTTCCCTGAAGGGACGTCTGGACCACATTACCATCGGCCTCTGCGGCGACCTGAAGTTTGGCCGTACCGTGCATTCCCTGGTAAAGGCGCTGGTTCGCTATGAAAATGTGCGCTTCGTATTCATTTCCCCGGAGGAGCTGCGGATTCCCAGCTACATCCGCGAAGAGGTACTGGATGCCAATGGTCAGGATTACAAGGAAGTGGAGCGTTTGGAGGACGTGATCGGCGAGCTGGATCTGCTGTATATGACCCGTGTTCAGCAGGAGCGTTTCTTCAACGAGGAGGATTATATCCGCCTGAAGGATTTCTACATCCTGAATAAGGAGAAAATGGCTCTGGCGAAGCCGGATATGCTGGTTCTGCATCCGCTGCCCAGAGTCAATGAGATTTCCGTCGAGGTGGATAACGACCCGCGGGCCGCTTATTTCAAGCAGGTACAGTATGGCGTCTATGTACGTATGGCGCTGATTCTCACACTTCTGGAGGTGAATGTATAATGTCAATGTTAAGCGTAGGACGTATCTCCGAGGGCTTCGTGCTGGATCACATCCAGGCGGGCAAGAGCATGGAGATTTACAAATATCTGAACCTGGACAAGCTGGACTGTACCGTGGCCATCATCAAGAACGCCCGCAGCGGCAAGATGGGCAAGAAGGATCTGATGAAAATCGAGTGTCCGATTGATTACATCGACATGGATGTGCTGGGCTTCATCGACCATAATATCACCGTCAATATTGTAAAAGACGAGAAGGTCACGGAGAAGAAGACCCTGACCCTTCCCAAGGAGATTCGCAATATCGTAAAGTGCAAGAATCCCCGCTGCATCACTTCCATTGAGCAGGAGCTGGATCAGGTATTCGTCCTGACCGATCCGCGCAAAGAGGTGTACCGCTGCAAGTACTGTGAGGAAAAGTACAAGAGAAAATAAGTAAACATGTGTAAAAAGAGAGACCATTTATCTGGAAAAGGCGGATAAATGGTCTCTTTTATGCTTGAAGTATTTGCAGGCAGTTGCCGGTGACAGAGCTTTGCGAACAACAGGCAATCCATTCTTAATTCAGACCGCCGGCAGAACCACCGAAAAGGTCGTCCCACGTTCATCGCTCTCCGCCGAGATCATCCCATGATGGGCCGCCACAATCTCCTTCGCGATAGCCAGTCCCAGTCCGGCTCCGCCTTTTTCGGAAGATCTTGCACTGTCCAGCCGGTAAAACTTCTCGAAAATTACGTCCAGCTGTTCCTTGGGAATCTGCGGTCCCTGGTTGGTAAAGGTAATATGAATCAGATCCGCCTCTTTCCGGGCTCGAATCTCGATGACCGTACCAGAAAAGCTATAGGCGGCTGCATTTTTCAAAATGTTGTTGAACACCCGGGCAAGCTTGTCCGGATCTCCGGGCAGAATCAGGTTCTCCGGCACGTCCATATGTACGGATTTTCCGCCGGGCGTCAGAATCGGATAAAATTCCTCTGCAAGCTGCATCAGCAGAAAGGACAGAGGAATATTTTCCCGGGTCAGAGGGATGCTGTGCAGGTTAAACCGGGTAATTTCAAAAAACTCATTGATGAGCTGTTCCAGCCGGTAAGCCTTGTCTAATGTGATGGACAGATACCGGGCACGCTGTTCCACGGGCAGATCCGGCGCTTCCTTCATCAGATCCAGATAGCCGATGACGGAAGTCAGGGGCGTGCGGATATCGTGGGCCAGGTAGACCACCAGATCGTTTTTGCGCTCCTCGGCCTGGCGTGCGTCCCGCTCCCGTTTTTCCAGAATGTTTTTGCATTCATTGAGTTTCAGCTCCAGAAAACCCATTTCAGGGGAAAGGGTAATGAGTTCAGTCTTTTCATCCAGCAGCGCGTCGCAGCCGGCGGAAATCTCATCGAAATATTCGGTCATCCAGCGGATGGAATAGCGGAATACCACGATGATGGCAATGATGATGGCGCCTGCCAGAATGGTTTCCAGGTTATTGCGGAAGGTGATTTCGTAGATATAAAGGGCGTCGTCGTAGTCCAGATGGAAAAGGCCGGTCAGAAAGCCCACTACGGTATCGCCGAACCGCCCGCGAATCAGCTCCCGCAGCAGGAAAACCGCGCAGATGGACACAAATACCAGCGACAGGATTTTTCGCATCAGTTTTCGTTCGAAGAGGACGTATTTGCTGCCCCGCGACTGTTTTTTATTCAATTTTGTACCCCACTCCCCACACGGTCTTGATATACTTGGGTTTCTCGCTGGAATCGTTCATCTTTTCCCGCAGATGCCGGATGTGTACCATAATCGTGTTATTATTGCTGCTGTAATATTTCTCACCCCACACATCGTAGAAGAGACGGTCAGAGCTGACCACCTGCCCCCGGTTTTTGCAGAGACTCCAGAGAATCGAAAACTCTGTGGGTGTCAGCGCCAGCGGCTGCTCGTTCAGGGTGCAGGTGTGATCCCGTTTATTGATGGTCAGTCCGGAGATGGTAATGGAATCCGGATCCTCTTCCTGGGCGGGCGAATTATTATACTTGGTAAAACGGCGCAGCTGGGCTTTGACCCTTGCAATCAGCTCCAGGGGCCGGAAGGGCTTGGTCATATAATCGTCGGCCCCCAGGGTCAGGCCGGTGATTTTGTCCACCTCTTCATCCTTGGCGGTCAGCATGATGATGGGAAAATTCTGTTTCTCCCGTATTTTCTGGCAGATGGTAAAACCGCTCATATCCGGCAGCATCACGTCCAGCACTGCCAGATCCGGCGTCTCGGCCTCCATATACGCCAGAGCGTCGGTTCCGTTATAAAAAGTATGCACTTCGTAAGCTTCATTGGTCAGATACAAGGTGATCAAATCCGCAATTTCCTTCTCGTCGTCTACGACTACAATTTTGGCTTCAGCCATAGTAAAAACCCCATTCCTTTAGAAAAATAAATAGTATATTCCGGTAAATGCCGCAAGGGCAGACTGTTTTCACCTCCAGTATACCAGAAAACCATGGAAAAGGATTTAAACTTTTGTGAAAAAATCTTAAGAAGCCATAAATTTATTCAACAGCTTCTCATAGAGGAGTCCGGTCAGAAACCAGACCGGCGCGTAGTCCAGCCTTATGACCCCGTTTACATTGAGCCGGGCATGACTGTAATCCCAGGGGCAGATGCCCCGTTTTTTCAGAAACATGCCGCTCAGATACTCTGTCAGGAAAATCCCACCCGCATAGACGCTGCCCCGCACCCAGACGCTCTTTTTCCGGAGCAGCCGGGAAATGGGCGCGAACAAAAAGGCCATCCCGTAAATGGGAAACATCCAGATGGAGGAATGCCCCATCAGTTTCAGCTGCCGCCGCTGAAGCGATTTCAACCCTGTCCAGAAAATTTCCAGGCACCAGCCCAGAAGGCCGCAAAAAATAAATCGTTTTTTCATCATATTTACAATATGCGTTGAAAATTGAAAATTTATGCGGAAAAGTACTTGCGAAAATATTCGGATGGGAATATAATACAAAACAGAATATGGTTAATTCTTCAGGGCAGGGTGCAATTCCCGACCGGCGGTAAAGTCCGCGAGCCGTATCCGTAGGAGATATGGTTGAATCGGTGAGATTCCGATACCGACAGTAAAGTCTGGATGAGAGAAGAAAACGAAGCGTATGTTTATTTGCTTTGCTTTTATGGCCCTGAGTGCAGTTACACTCAGGGCTTTTTTCGCGGGCAACGAGCCAAAGTCCGTGCTTGCACGAGACCTTGGCGGTGCTAAGCGCCTGTGGCGCTTGTTCAGCACCGACTGAAGTGGAACGTAGATGCCGCGAAAACCTTAAAGAATTATCCTTTCTAATCTTTATTCGGAAAAGGAGAAATGTAA
>CAKROP010000237.1 GCA_934373375.1 uncultured Anaerosacchariphilus sp. | reverse complement strand
TTTCTTTGCAATCTATGTATAATAGTAAGTGTTTCGCTCAGTACAAAATCGTTACTTACCATCCCGGACAGCAGTTTCATATCTGCATCTTTGCATTTGAGGTTATAGAATGAAGAAAAAAATTTTAGGAAATACCGGCATCGAAGTCAGCGTCGCTGGCTTCGGGGTGCTGCCTATGGGACCAAGCCAGCTGGCTCTGCCGGTGGAGCAGGGGGCAGCGGTGATCCGCTACGCATTGGAACACGGATTCAACTTTCTGGATACGGCACAGTATTACCGCACCTATCCGTATATCAAAAAGGCATTGGAAAATGAGGGCTTTGACGATGTGGTCATTTCATCCAAATCTCTCTGTACTGATTATGACGGGATGATGGAGGCGGTGCTGGAGGCCCGGGAAGAACTGGGGCGCGACGTCATCGATATTTTTCTCATGCATGAGGTGCGCTCGGGGCAGCTTGAAGAGCGGGCCGGGGCCTGGCAGGCTCTAAAGGATGCCCGGGAAAAGAACCTGGTGCGGGCCATCGGACTCTCTACCCATCACATTGATATCACGGATGCCGCCGCCTCCATGCCCGAGCTGGATGTGGTCTTTCCGCTGATCAATTACGCGGGACTGGGGATTCGAAAAGGGGATGCCTTCGGTTCAAAGGAGGAAATGATGCAGGCCATCCGCCGCTGCCACCAAGCGGGCAAGGGCGTCTTTTCCATGAAAGCCTTCGGCGGCGGAAGTCTGACCGCCCATTACCAGGAGGCGCTGGATTATGTGTTCTCCAAAAAGGAAATTGATTCCGTCATGATCGGCTTCGGGAAAAACGCCGAGGTGGACGATCTGCTGGCCTATCTCGACGGCTCCATGCCGAAGCCCTACAACCCGGACGTCTCCAAAAAGAGGGTTTACATCAACCAGGAGGACTGCGAGGGCTGCGGCTCCTGCAAAGCCGCCTGTCCCGCCGGAGCCATCTTTTACAACGACAATGGCCTGGCCGAGGTCAACCACGACAAATGCCTGACCTGCGGTTACTGCAGCCCGGTATGTCCGGTGCGGGCTGTGATTATGTATTAAATTCAAAATAAGGTATCGCAGATACACTTTCCTTATAGGATATGTGCATGCGATACCTTATTTTCTTACTATCTTCTATTTTTCTTTCTCCATTGGTGTGAATACAATTTTAACATCCATTCCCATCCCTGCTGCCAGACGTTTCAGGGTATTTAAGGACGGATTCGCGCTGGCATTTTCGATTTTACTGATATCCCCCTGCGCTATTCTGGTTTTGCTAGCCAGTTCCTTTTGTGTCATTTTGCAGTATTCTCTTGCTCGCACAAGTTCGGCTGCCACACTATGCTCCAAATCCAGCACATACTTCTTTCCCGTCGCTTCGCCATTATCCCAGATTTCTTCTGCATCCAGATCCAGATCATCGTTCCAGGACACTCCGTAGCCGCCCGTATCCACCCGAACGGTACGGTATAAACTCGTATCATCCTCCAACACCCGCATCTGCGGACAGATATGGTACATCTGGCGGACATCATACTTTTTCTCCGTTCCATCCCAGAATACCGCCACCAATGTCATATCATCTTCCGCATATATACTTTCTATTCTGTTCGACATTCACCATACCTCCTGTTCTGCTACTCTGCAAACGGCAATTTTTTAAATTTCTGCGTCTCCCACATTATATAAAGATCCGTTCGGTATTTTTCGATAAACTCCTTCACATAAAACTGGTACTTTACCGGTAAATCTCCTTCAAACATTTCTCCATTTTCCAAAGAAAACATTCCCACATATTCCCCTGAAATCGCATGAATATGTGGTGGATTGTGTTCTTTTTGTCTGAGGTACATTTTAATCACAATTCCATAAAATCTCGCAATAACCGGCATTTCCTTACCTCCTTGATTTCTGATTTCAGTATATAGGATATTTCCTATATTGTCAATCATTCCATCAAGATCGCGAAATGTCTTTAGCATAACAAAAAAATCCGCAATCCTCTTCAAAAGGATTGCGGAATGGACCTGAGGGGAATCGAACCCCTGTCCGAAAGCCTGTTCCCTGTTCTTCTACTATCGTAGTCAGTTCTTTGACATTCCCTCCGTCCGCCGGGAACTAACACCCTGCGAACTTCAGTAGCTTCATGATACGCCCATGCGCGCAAAGCTTAACGCATGTCGTTTCCCACATAGTCGATGCCGGATTCTTAAAGTGCGGGTGCTCTAAGGCCGACAGCTGCCATTAGGCAGCGTATGCTAAATTATCTTCAGCGTTTATTTTTAATTTTGCGATTTGACGCATCGCCTGCGGATAGCTTCACCAGCTGCGAGACCCCCGTCGAAACCAGTACAAGCCCTGGTTGGAACTGCCTGAAACGCTGTGAACGGCAGCTGTTTTGCCCTCTTCGGGTAATCTGTTCTCCCAGTATAGACCGAAACCCCTGAAAAATCAAGCCCTTTTCTTAAATTTAACCTCTTATTCCACCAGAATCGCGTTCGGATAAATCCGTTCCATCCGCTCATCCGGGAAATGGGTATCCAGCCACCCGTCCGCGAAGGTCTCGATGCCCTCGCCGGTCTGTCGCACCGTGTAGCGGTTCAGGGCCAGGCCCGACAGGCAGACATCATAAATCATAAATACCAGCAGAATCCAGGTCATCCAGGTTCCGAATTTCTTCGGAAGCTTCTCGATCCACCCGGAAAACAGCGGATACAGCGCCTTCATCCAGACCACCGCCGCGATGCCCCAGAAAAAACAATACAGGAGGTTAATTCTACCGCCCAGATTGAACGGGATCTTACTGTAATCCCAGAACACTGTGCCGAATACCAGCTCTGTAAAGACGCTGCAGATATACTCATAAGCGCCGCCCAGAACCGTGCCAAAGCAGAAAATATAGCTGTCGCTCCGATCTTTATACCGGTACAGCACCGCCGTCAGAAGGGCACAGCCCAGTCCCCAGACGATACTGAAGGGCCCGTACACCACGCTGCTGCGGCTCATAAGCTTGCCAGCCGTCACATAGCAGAAAATGGTTTCTGTGATATCACCCAGGAACGCACCCAGCAAAAACAGGCACACGAGCTTATAAAAGCAGCAGCCCACCGCAAAGACACCTGCCTTCGCCCGCGCTGCGTCCGCTTCCTTTTCCTGCTCCCGTCTGGCTCTAAGAAGCTCTTCAGCCGCCAGCCTCGGATAGGCCTGCTCCATACGGCGCAGCACAAAGGCTGTCAGCTTTCCGCCCATCTCATCAGAGGTTTTCTGCAGATTCTCCGCCACGCCATACAGCAGAGACGCCTTTTTCACGCTGGATTTCACCTTCAGGATTCCCACCAGTGTGCCGACAAAATCCAAAATGAAAATGATACCAAGCACAAGTAGAATAATTTTTCCGACCCCATGGGGTAAAAGCTTCAGCACATCCCGTAAAAACGGATTCACAAAACGGATGCAGAGCACTCCAAGCAGGCCCCACACCACCGACCAGGGCAGGCTCACGTAGCCGCCGAACTGGAAGCGTTTCCGGGAGAAATCCCACCATTTCCGATGAAAAATCCGTTCCAGCACGAAGCCGGTCGTATAGGTCACAATAAAAGAAAGAATCACGCCGCCCACAAAAAGGAAAAACAGGCTGTCCTTCAATTCCGTCAGGAAGATAGCATACACCACGCCGCCCAGGCCGTAAGCCGGGCACCAGGGACCGTATAAGAATCCCACGTCCACAAATTTCTTCTGCCGCACCGCCGCATAGGCCGTGCCAATCACCCAGCCCCCGAAGGCATAGCTGAAAAAGAGCCATAAAAGCTTGTACCCTGTCAGATCCATCCCATGTTCCTCCTCTGTCCATCTCTGCTTTCGTCTGTCGTATGGGGCTTATTATACCGGTTTTTCGCGCCCCACACA
>CAKROP010000236.1 GCA_934373375.1 uncultured Anaerosacchariphilus sp. | reverse complement strand
GGAGAGCTTCGCAAGGTCTGCCGGATCCTGCCGCTCACAGAGAATCCGCAGGGCAGAAAACAACCGCAGATAGTTTTTGAACCCTGCGGCTTCAACAGCTTCAATATAGCATGGAATCAAGGGTAAGTCAATGAAAATTGGTCAGACCACGACCATAAAAGAGATTGTGATTTTTTTGGCAACTTTGCCACTTAAAGCGAGAATCATTCAGATTTTTCAAAGGGAAATACCCCAGCAGTTTTTCCGGGGACTCATCAGATATCTGCCATATTTTTTCAACCATGTTTTCTATATATAAGACGTCATCATTAAATATATAAGAAAAACTTATAAGTAAACAAAATATTTAACAAAAATTAATAAATATATTGACAAAATACGAGTCAGACGCTTATACTTTAACATGTTGAGAATTGACTGACAACGACAGACTCAACATCCAAATAATGGGAAAACACATAGGAGGAACGTTATGAAAAAGAGAGTACTTAGTCTTATCACAGTATTAGCGATGACCGTCGGCATGCTGGCAGGCTGCGGCGGATCTTCCGACAAGGCTTCTACTGACACAAAGGCAGAGTCCACAGCGGAGGAAACCACGGACGGAGAGACAGCTTCTCTGGCAGATATGAAGGTAGGCTTCATTTTCCTGCACGATGAGAACTCCACCTACGACCTGAACTTCATGAATGCCGCAAAAGAGGCATGCGAGAAGCTGGGTGTTGAGTACATGACGAAAACAAATATTCCGGAAGGCCAGGAGTGCTATGAGGCAGCATGTGAGCTGGCAGACGCAGGCTGCAACTTCATCTTCGCAGACAGCTTCGGACATGAGGATTACATGATCGAGGCAGCCAAGGAGTACCCGGAGGTACAGTTCAGCCATGCTACCGGTACCAAGGCGCACACCGAGAATCTGGACAACTTCCACAACGCATTCGCTTCCATCTATGAGGGACGTTACCTGGCAGGTATCGTAGCCGGCGAGAAGCTGAATGAGATGATTGCAAACGGCGACATCACAGAGGATCAGGCAAAGATCGGTTACGTAGGAGCATTTACCTACGCAGAGGTTATCTCCGGTTATACCTCCTTCTTCCTGGGCGCCCGTTCCGTATGCCCGACCGCTACCATGGAAGTAACCTTCACAGGTTCCTGGTATGATGAGACAGCAGAGAAAGAGGGAGCAAATAAGCTGATCCAGGACGGCTGCGTACTGATCAGCCAGCATGCAGACTCCATGGGAGCTCCGACCGCATGCGAGACCGCAGGCGTACCGAACGTATCCTACAACGGAAGCACTGAGAGCGCTTGCCCGAACACCTTCCTGGTATCCTCCAGAATCAACTGGGCGCCGTACTTTGAGTACGCTATCAACTGTGTAGCAAACGGTGAGGCCATCGACGCTGACTGGACAGGACCCCTGGCACCCGGTTCTGTAGAGCTGAGCAGCCTTGGTTCTTCTGTAGCAGAGGGCACACAGGAAGCCATCGACGAGGCAACAGCGAAGCTGGAGTCCGGCGAGGTGCATGTATTTGATACCACGACCTTTACCGTAGGCGGCGAGGAGCTGACCAGCTACATGGCAGATGTAGATACCGATGCGAACTACGAGGGCGACCATGAGGTAGTAAGCGATGGATACTTCCATGAGTCCGAGTACCGTTCCGCTCCGTACTTCGATGTAAAGATTGACGGAATCAAGCTTCTGGACGAGCAGTATTAATAAGACAGAGAGCCTGAACGCTTACGCTTAAGTAAAAAGCACAGGGCGGCGCAGCAGCGAAATGCCGCGCCGTCCTTTTGATCCGTTTTTCGGATCATTTACAAATAAGGGAAGGAAACAAAAGATGGAAACCAAAGTAGCCGCAGTTTCAATGAAAAACGTTACAAAGACCTTTGGCTCTGTAGTTGCCAACGAGAAGGTAAGTCTCGATATATATAAGGGCGAGATCCTGGCGCTCCTGGGAGAAAATGGAAGCGGAAAAACCACCTTGATGAACATGCTGGCCGGCATCTATTATCCGGATGAAGGGCAGATTTTTATCAATGGGAAGGAAGAGGTCATCAAGACCCCGAAGGACGCCCTGAATCTTGGTATCGGCATGGTGCATCAGCATTTTAAGCTGATCGACGTACTGTCCGCCACAGAGAACATCATTCTGGGTCTGGAAGGAAAGCTGAATATCAGAGAGGCTTCGAAGAAGATCGAGGACATCTGCAATAAATATGGTTTTGAGGTAGATCCGAAGCAGAAAATCTATGATATGTCCGTTTCCCAGAAGCAGACCGTAGAGATTGTAAAGGTTCTGTACCGCGGCGCGGATATTTTGATTCTGGATGAGCCCACCGCCGTACTGACGCCCCAGGAGACCGAAAAGCTGTTCCGGGTACTCCGGAAAATGCGGGACGACGGCAAAGCCATCATCATCATTACCCATAAAATGCATGAGGTGGAGTCCCTGTCTGACCGTGTGGCAGTCCTGCGCGACGGTAAATACATCGGCAGCATGGCTACGAAAGATACGACTGTTACCGAAATGACCAACATGATGGTGGGTCATGCGGTGACCCTGAATATCGACCGCCCGGATCCGGTGAATCCGAAGCCCCGTATTGTGGTGAAGGATCTGTCCGTCCGCAGTGAGGATGGGATTCAAAAATTAAAGAACGTGTCCTTTACCGCAGAGAGCGGCGAGATCCTGGGAATCGCAGGAATCTCCGGCTGTGGTCAGAAGGAGCTTCTGGAGGCCATCGCAGGGCTGCAGCCGGTGGAATCCGGAACCATCGGGTACGTGGAGGATGACGGCCATGAGGAGCCTCTGCTTGGCAAGGATCCCTTAAAAATCGCTGAGATGGGCGTATCTCTTTCCTTCGTGCCGGAGGATCGTCTGGGTATGGGTCTGGTGGCGAACATGGACCTGGCTGACAATATGATGCTCCGTTCCTTCCGGAGGGGAAAAACACCCTTTACAAACCGCCGCCCGTCCAGGAAGCTGGCCCAGTCCGTGGTTGAGGATCTGGAGGTTGTAACCCCGGGTATCTCTACCCCGGTTCGTCGTCTGTCCGGCGGTAATGTACAGAAGGTGCTGGTGGGCCGTGAGATCGCTTCCGCGCCGACGGTACTTCTGACAGCCTATGCGGTGAGAGGACTGGATATCAACTCCTCTTATACCATTTACGATTTGCTCAATGAACAGAAAAAAAAGGGCGTGGCCGTTATCTTCGTTGGCGAGGACCTGGACGTGATGGTAGAGCTCTGTGACAAGATCATGGTGCTCTGCGGCGGCGAGGTCAGCGGCATTGTGGACGCCCGCAGGACAGATAAAAATCAGGTCGGCCTGATGATGACCAGAGTAGGAGGGGACGAGAGCCATGAATAAGAAAGAGCCGTTTTTCCATATCGTAAAAAGGGACGCCCTTCCCTGGTATCAGTCAGTGGGCATCCGGGCCGTCGCCCTTGTGCTTGCGCTGGTGCTTTGCGGCGTCCTGACCACCATTACCACGGGTATTGATCCCATCGAAGTATATAAGTCTATTTTCGCGGGCGCCTTCGGTACCGAACGAAAGACCTGGATTACCCTGCAGAATATCGCCATCCTGCTTCTGATTGCCCTGGCCCTGACTCCAGCCTTCAAAATGAAGTTCTGGAATATCGGCGGCGAGGGACAGGTGCTCATCGGAGGACTGACGGCAGGTGCCTGCATGATTTGCCTGGGGGACAGGCTGCCGAATGGTGCTCTGATTCTGGTTATGGTTCTGGCCAGCATTGCGGCGGGCGCGTTCTGGGGCTTTGTTCCGGCCTTCTTTAAGGCAAAATGGAACACCAACGAGACCTTATCGACCCTGATGATGAACTACATCGCCACCCAGCTGGTGGCCTTCTACACCATCGTCTGGGAGGTGCCGAAGGGCTCCG
>CAKROP010000235.1 GCA_934373375.1 uncultured Anaerosacchariphilus sp. | reverse complement strand
CTCATAGGCAAAGGAAACGTCACGGAATTCCACGATGGGAGCGTCGGCAGTCGCCCTTCCCCCATTTTCAGTAAAAGCGGGAGAATCGGAAGCACCGGTTTCCAGGCGTTCCTTCTCCGGCAGTTCCAGAAATTCCTGTATCCGGTGGATACCCGCCATCGCCGACTGAATGGTCTGGATCTCCATGCCCAGGCTCTCCACCGGGGAGAAGATCTGGGAAATATAGTTCATGACAGCCACGGCGGTACCGGCAGACATACCGAAAAGTGTCAGAATCCGGGGGCTTCCGGAGGCGGACAGCAGCATAACGGCGGCCACGACTACTGCGTTCAGAATCAGGATAATGGGCGAGTAAATGGCATCGTAGAAATTCGTCCGTTCCATGGCCCGGTAGCTGTCGCCGATATAACGGTCATACTGCTGCTCCATATAACGCTCTTTGCCCAGCGTATGAATGGTGCGGATGTTGTGCAGGGTTTCCGGCACATGGGCGGAGGCGCGGCTGACGGCTCTCCGGTTTTCGATCTGGGCAGCCAGCATATTTTTCTGCACATGCCGGGTAAAAAGAAAGAGCAGGGGCAGAAGCAGCAGGAAAATCAGAGCGAGGCCCTTCGTCTGAAACCAGACGACAACCAGGATACTGATAATCTTACAGGCGTCTGCGAACATGCTGATGATTCCGGAAGTGAAAAGGTTCTCCACGGTATCCACATCGCCCACGAAGCGGGAGACCACCGCGCCAGGCTCCTGACGGTTCAGATCTTCGGCGGAGAGGCGGACAAATTTACCCATCAGGCGGCTGCGAAGCGCGTGGGTAATTTTCTGGCCACAGACGGTCAGAAGGCCCTCTCTTGCAGATTCCAGAAGTCCGGTAAGGGCCAGCATGATGAAATAGAACAGAACCAGAAAGAGCGGGGGCAGGGTTCCCAGTGTCAGGGTGTCGATGATGCGTGCCAGCACCAGCGGCGGCACCAGGGCAGTCAGGATAGCGCCGCAGACCGAGAGCAGAATGCCGAGGGCAAGGAGCCGGTGTCGGGCCAGGGTGGATAGAATAATCTGGCAGATGGGAGATAACTCGTTTCCTTTTTTTGCATGCTGCATGGTTTTATACCTCCTGTCCTTGAGTTGTTTCGGCTTCCATAGAGATAAGCTGTGCATACTCCGGTACTTTCTCTCTTACCTCTTCGTGGGTTCCCACGACCGCGTGTCCCTCATTCAACCAGATCACCTGCGCCATCTCCGGGAACAGATAGAGCCGATGGGAAATCAGCAGTACCACCGAATCCGCCGCGTAAGCCCGCAGATTTTCGAAAATCCGCCGCTCCGTATCCCGATCAAGGGCGGAAAACGGGTCGTCCAGAATCAGCAGAGGCTTTTTATGACAGAGGGTCCGGGCCAGCGCCAGTCGCTGGGCCTGACCGCCGGAGAGCCGGACTCCGCCATTTCCCACAAGGGTCTTTATGCCATCCGGCATCCTGCGGATTTCTTCATCCAGGCAGACCAGACGCAGGTAGTCCCAGGCGTTGCCCGCATCACCCATCAGGACATTTTGCTCGATGGTGTCGTTGAAAAGCTCCGGATCATGTCCCAGATATCCGATATTCCCGAGCCGGGTTCGTTCGTCCATTTCCGTAAGATCTTCCTTTCCCAGATGGATGCTGCCCTGATAAGGATATTCACATAAAAAGGTCTTGCCAAGGGACGATTTTCCGCAGGCTACCGGCCCGGTGACGCCGATCATCTGTCCGGGAATGGCTGAAAAGGAAATATTTGTAAATAGCACCTTACTTCCGGGATAGGAAAAGCCAAGATCCTGCACGGTAAGAGCAGAAGGCGCGCCCGTCTCCGGCGTCGCAGGCGTTTCCGGCGCGTACATGAGCGGCTTGATCCGCTTCCAGGATACCTGCGCCTTATGTACCGCGTTAAAGAGCTTGGCGGCGCTGGAGGACTTCACCGAAAGCCTGGTAAAGCAGGAAATAAAGGTGGTGAAGGCTGCGATATCCCAGGCTGTCCAGCCCGCGCCCAGCACATTTCGACCGCCGAAATACAGGATGAACATAAGTCCGGCCATGGAGATAATCCGGTACACGGGCGGCAGGGAAGCGTTCCAGATATTGGCCCGGACGGCGGAGCGCTCGTAAGCGGAGAGATTCGCCTCGTAGGCCTCGGAGCGTTCCCTTTCGCAGCCGAAGACCCGGTAGGTTACGGCGTTGGTGGCCCGGTCAAGGGTGGCGGCGCTTAAATGTCCGGACTGCTCCTTAAAAGCCGCGCCGGTCCGCTGGACGATGACCTTCATTTTCTCCGCGATCACATAGGAAACCGGCGGGAAAATGAGGCTAATCAGAGCCAGCCGCCAGTCGTAGAAGAACAGCATGCCTGCGTAGGCCAGCAGCGCCACGCCGGTATCGAAGATTTCCGTCGTGAATTTCCGCATGCCCTCGGCGCAGTCGTCTACGTCCAGAATAGCCTTGGTCATTACATTTCCGGCTCCTTCCTCGGAGAGTGCCCGGCGGCTTTTCTGCACCAGACTGCCGTAGAGGGTATGCTTCATCCGCCGGTTTACATTGTTGGCGAAGCGGCGCACGTAGAAGCGCTTAATATAGCGGGCGATTTGCACCACACCGATGGCAGGCACATAGGCTGCGACCAGCGCCAGCATATCTGAGAAGAACTTCTTCCCATTTAAAATATCAATGAGGCAGGCCGCTATTTTTCCCTCGAACCAGGGACCGGCCAGCAGGCCCAGATTGTAGATAAGGCCCGACACCGTGACGGCCAGCAGTACCTTCCATTCTGCCTGGAAATAGGAGAGTACCCGATCAGAATGAAACTTGTTATTTCTCATAAAATAAATCCTTTCTTTTGTGAAAAACACACTAAAAAAAGCATAGTACAGTGCTGAAAAGTTGTCAATAAAAACAGAAAGGTCTTTTCAAGAGGTTTACAGAAGCACATGCAAGGGGGTATAATAGAAACCAGAAATGGGGTTTACCACGACTACAAGGAGGAGAAGACAAAATGGAACAGTTTCTGATCGCCCACGATTTGGGCACATCGGGGGATAAGGCGACGCTTTTTACCACGGAGGGACGGCAGGTGCGGAGCTACACGGCGTCCTATGACGTACATTTTTTTAATGGCAATTACGCGGAGCAGGATCCGGAAAATTGGTGGGACGCAGTCTGCGAGGCTACAAAGGCCGTGCTGGAAGGCGAGGACGCAAGCCGCGTGGCGGCCATGTCCTTCAGCGCCCAGATGCAGGGCTGTCTGCCGGTAGACAAGCACGGAAGACCGCTGCGGGATTCCATGATCTGGGCGGATATGCGCGCGGTGAAAGAGGCGAAGCAGTTAGAGGATGCTATCGGCGCGGACCGGATTTACCAGATTACCGGACATCGTGTGGCGGCCAGCTACAGTATCGAGAAGCTGATGTGGCTGAAAGCCAATGAACCGGAGGTCTATGAGAAGACTTATAAGATGCTGCAGGCCAAGGATTATATTATCCAGAGAGCCACGGGAGAGTTCGTGACGGATTACTCCGACGCGTCCGGAACCCAGGCGTTAGACCTTCGGAAGCTGAAATGGTCCGATGAGATCCTGCAGGCGGCAGGTGTGGATAAGGACAAGCTACCGCCCCTGAAGCGCTCCATTGATGTGGCAGGCTATATTCAGGATAGGGTAGCCGGTGAAATCGGACTTCCGGCAGGGACTCCTGTGGTCTGCGGCGGCGGCGACGGCCCTGTATCTGCGGTGGGAGCGGCCTGCATCAGGGACGGCGAGTTCTACCTGACCTACGGAACCTCAGCATGGATTGGCGGAACCACCACCGAGCCTTTCATTGATCCGGACAAGACTGTATTCTGCTTCGCCCATGTCATTCCGGGCAAATATATGCCATGCGGAACCATGCAGGCGGCAGGAAGCTCCTATGC
>CAKROP010000234.1 GCA_934373375.1 uncultured Anaerosacchariphilus sp. | reverse complement strand
CATATACCAGCTCCTCGCCCGGGAAGTACTCCTGCTCGAAGACGATGGCTTCCTGGGGCGCCTGGTCAAGCAGCTCCCGCACATAATAGAGAAGCTCCTTCAGACCCTTTCCTGCCACAGCAGAAATGGGGAATACTTTGATACCCTTGGGCTCAAACTCATCCTTGAGACGTTGGATAGGCTCCTCATTGTCGCCCAGGGCGTCGATCTTATTGGCTGCAATGACCTGCGGACGCGCCGCGATCTCTTCATTGTAAGCCTCAAGCTCCTTGTTGATGGCGTAGATATCCGCTACCGGATCACGGCCTTCCGTGGAAGCGGCGTCTACAATATGGATCAGCACGCGGGTACGCTCAATATGCCGCAGGAACTCATGTCCCAGGCCTACGCCCTCGGAAGCGCCCTCAATCAGTCCCGGAATATCCGCGATAACAAAGCCAGGAGCACCCTGCAAATCCACCACGCCCAGATTCGGGTTCAGAGTGGTGAAATGATAGTTGGCGATCTTCGGCTGTGCATTGGTCACACGGGATAAGAACGTGGATTTTCCCACATTCGGGAAACCGACCAGTCCCACGTCCGCGATGACCTTCAGCTCCAGAAGAACCTCCAGCTCCTGGGCCGGTACGCCCGGCTGGGCGTATTTCGGAACCTGCATGGTGGATGTGGCAAAATGCATATTGCCGGCGCCGCCACGGCCGCCCTGCAGGATCACCTGTCTGCGGTTCTCACCGGACATGTCCGCAATGACCTTTCCGCTCTCCGCTTCTCTGATGATAGTTCCTTCCGGAACCTTTAATATAATATCGCTGCCGTCTTTTCCGTGGCAACGTCGTTTTCCGCCTTCTTCGCCGTCCTGAGCCTTGAACTTTCTCTTATGACGGTACTCATAGAGGGTATTCAGTCCCTCATCTACTTCAAAAATCACATCGCCGCCGCGTCCGCCGTCGCCGCCGTCCGGACCGCCGTTGGGTACGTACAGCTCCCGGCGGAAGCTGACATGTCCGTCTCCGCCCTTACCGGAGCGGATTAAAATCTTTGCTCTGTCTGCAAACATATAATAATTCTCCGAAAATTAAAATGGTAAAAAAGGCTTCAAATCTTCCGACTTGAAGCCTTTTACAACCAACTTATTCTGCTGCTACCGGAACGATAGAAACCTGCTTCTTATCTCTGCCCTTTCTCTCGAATCTTACGACTCCGTCGGTCAGAGCAAACAGTGTATCATCGCCACCGCGTCCTACGTTCACACCCGGGTGAATCTTGGTTCCGCGCTGTCTGTAAAGAATGTTTCCGGCCTTTACGAACTGTCCGTCGGCTCTCTTAGCTCCCAGTCTCTTGGACTCGGAATCTCTGCCGTTCTTTGTAGAACCTACTCCCTTTTTATGAGCGAATAACTGAAGGTTCATCTGTAACATGGTATTACACCTCCTTGAATACAATCCTGATATATGGTTTCCCATAGCTTTTTTGAATGTCTGTCAGCCCAAGTACCATGGAATCCATCAACAATGCGGCTTTCTCTGACAAAGGCTCCGGGAAGGTGCAGGTCAGAGACCCATCTCCCTGTTCACCGGAAAATTCATCTTCTGTAAAGGTTTCGATAGAATTCAGCGTATTCAGTGAAAGCACACTGACTGCCGCGCAGATAATATCGGAACCCTCCTCCGCGTATCCGGCATGTCCATTGATATCGAACCCCAGATACTGATTGGATTTCTTATATATGGTAACGGTTATCATGACAATTAGTTCGCGGAGATCTTCTCGATCTTCACTTCTGTGTACTGCTGTCTGTGACCATTCTTCTTGTGATATCCAGATTTTCTCTTGTACTTGTAAACGATGACTTTCTTGCCCTTACCATCACCGATTACAGATGCAGTTACAGTAGCTCCTGCTACAGTCGGTGTACCTACGGTCAGAGAATCTCCGCCAACTGCGAGAACCTGATCGAACTCATAAGTCTCACCAGCTGCAACGCCAAGCTTCTCAACCTTGATCACGTCGCCTTCAGATACTTTGTACTGTTTACCACCTGTTGCAATAATTGCGTACATTCTGTGGCACCTCCTAATATAATTACTCGCCAATTTCGGTGACGCGCTCTCCAGTCGGACTGAAAAAGCACATACTTATACCTCGTTGTGCGGCATCTTTTATATAATAGCAGGACAATTTCCTGCTGTCAAGTAATTTCTATTATATTTCAGTCAAATATTTTTCGTCTGTTTTTCATGCATTCAGTCCCCTTAAAACATTCCTGAATGTGTTTTCCGGATGTCTGTGAAATCAGCTGTTTACCTGCTCTGCCAGTGTCTTCTGCACTTTTTTCCGGGTGATTTCTACCAGGCCAAGAGGCGTCATATCCACAAGGGACGTCCGTACCGGATCTTTTTTTAATTCCGATGCCAGCACTGCCATCAGTGTCTGCTTATCTTCCTCCCGATCCATATCGATGAAATCTGTCACAATGATACCGGACAGATTCCGGAGTCTGAGCTGTCTCGCCAATTCTCTGGCCGCCTCCAGATTGATTTTCAAAAAGGTGTCGGATTTTTTCTTTTTGCCTGTGTATTTGCCGGTATTCACGTCTATGACGGTCAGGGCCTCCGTAGGCTGGATAACCAGATAGCCGCCGGATTTGAGCCATACACGCTCTTTCCCAGCTTCTTCAAAGACCTTGGACAGGCCATAGACGCTGTCCAGGGAAGGGGCTGTTTTTTCATAAAACTGAAGCTTTGGCAGATCCTCCGGCTGGTGGAGCGTCAGGTAATCCCGGATTTCTTCGTATATCTCCGGCCGATCCGTCAGAATCTTATCAAAGCTGCCTGTCCGCAGTCCCCGCAGTCTCGTGGTGTAAGCCGATGGCTCCTTGTATACAAGGGAAAAACAGGACTGATTCCGCCCGGTGTCTACCGTCCGGCGGTAAGTGGCGGTGAGCTCCATAAGTTCTTCCTTCAGCTCTTCTTCGGATGCGCCCGCCGCATTGGTGCGGACGATAACGCCAAAATCTTCTCCGAGGAATGGCTCCGCAATCGCGCGCAGCCGTTCCTTTTCTTCTGGCGAAAGCCTGGAGGAAAGCCCCAGATGACGTTTGCCGCTGGTGAGAACCAGATATTTCCCGGCGAAATTCAAATTGGCGTTGACAGTGGGAGCTTTGGTCTTGACGGCTTCCCGGCTCACCTGGACGAGAAGCTCATCTCCGGCCACTAGTGTGTTCTTTTTCTTCGATGTCGTGAAAATGGGCGCATCATTGTCATTTAAGGCGTAATAACAGAGCTGCCCGTTTGCAATTTCGATAAAGGCCGCGCTGATATTAGCCGCGATATTTTTCACCTTGCCCACGTAGATATTGCCCAGAATGGATTCTCCGCCTGCGGGCAGACAGGACAGCTCGGCGGCATGGCCATTTTCGTAAAAAGCGTAGACTGTGCGCTCCCGGTCCCTGATGGTCAGGGTAGTTACAAGAAAGGCGCCGCCTCCCTGCTGTCCGGCGTGCGAAGAAGAGGTATGCTCTGCCATGATTTCTGTCTGTTCCATCAGAATTCCTCTCCCAGATCTTCCAGTGATACCAGTCTGCGGGGTTCTCCCTCACCGGCCAGATTCGCGTACAGCTCCTTCCGGTGAATCAGCAGGGCAAACTCCGGAAGGGTAAAGCCTGCGAAAGCCGCGAAGGCTTCCAGTACCAGCTCCGGCTTCACATTCTCGGCGCTTCCGGCGGAAAGCTGCAGGAAAATAAAGTCCTCCTGACAACGGGTCTCGTAAATCAAGGGCTTCAAATCCAGCTCCCGCTCGCCTTTTTTCGTCTTTTTCGTCACCAGGATCTGATTCTGTGCGCAGAACGCCTCCCATTTTTCAGCAAGGCCATTTCCGAAGGCGCAGTCTGCGGGCAGACTGTTGTCACGGAAGCGGACCTCGTAGTCTGCAGCCGCCACCA
>CAKROP010000233.1 GCA_934373375.1 uncultured Anaerosacchariphilus sp. | reverse complement strand
CATCTGCAGGGACAGAGCCTTGACACGGGGCTTCAGGTCAGATTCCAAGAGCATCTTTTCGATACCGGACCAGCTGCGGTGTACATGGGGGTGCATGTGAGAATGATCATGCGTATGCGCCGGGACTTCATGTTCCAGGATCACCTCAAAATCGCTGACCAGCAGTCCGCTCTTTACAATTTTCTTCACTTGGATTTCATAGCCTTCCACCGGCAGCTTCGCAAGCTCCGCCCGCAGGTTCTCCTCGGTGGCGCCCAGATCCAGCAGGGCGGCCACGGTCATATCGCCACTGATACCGGAGCGGCACTCCAGATATAAGGTATTGCCATTACTCATCTTTTTCTTCCTCCACTACGTCTTCACTGAGATGTCTGCCGCCACAGGCCAGCCGGTTGATCTGGGTTGCCACATATGCCGCCCCGTAACCATTGTCGATATTTACCGTGGTAATGCCATTTGCGCAGGAATTCAGCATGGTAAGCAGGGCGGACAGGCCGCCGAAGTTCGCGCCGTAGCCCACTGAAGTCGGCACTGCGATGACCGGCACATCCACCAGGCCCGCCACCACGCCTGCCAGCGCGCCCTCCATACCGGCTACCGCAATGACGCAGCTGGCGCCCTGGAAGGCCTTCATATTCGAAAGCAGACGATGGATACCGGCCACGCCCACGTCATAGAGGCGCGTCACATTGGTGCCGAAGAATTCCGCCACCTGAGCCGCTTCCTCCGCTACCGGCACGTCCGCCGTGCCGCCGGTGCAGACTACGATGCGGCCTATCCGCTTCTTATCCCGCTTCTCCACCTTCAGCACCCGGGATACCTCGTCCCAGACTACCTCGGGAATAGCGGCCTTGACCGCTTCATACTGCTCCCGGCTGGCCCGTGTGCCCAGCACATCGATGCCCTCCGCCGTCAGCGTCTGATATATTTTCACCAGATGGGGCGTCGCCTTTCCCTGGCAATACACCACTTCCTCGAAGCCCTGACGCACCTTCCGGTGATGATCCAGCTTGGCGAAGCCCAGCTCCTCGTAGGGGAGGTTCTTCAGCTCGGCTTCGGCCTGATCTATCGATATTTCATTATTTTTTACCTGAGTTAAAAGTTTTGTCACATCCATGGGTGCATCCCCCTGTTCGTATTTTTAATCAGTCAGATCTATAGCTATTATAATTACTAAAAGCGATATTAACAAGCATGAATCTCACAAAAAAATCTGTACGCCTCCTTACATGCCATTTCTAATTCACATGCTGAATGCTTTTCCTTCTGCATACTTTTTAACCAGTCCACTGCCTGCAAATAATACGTATCTTCTTCTGTATTATTTTCTTTTCGTATCACATAACCTTTTTTATCCAGAATACCTGCTTCACTTTTCTCCCATATCTGAAGCTCATCCGGCCTTTCCTGCGTATAATAACCCACCGCTCCGGACCCGACTATCTGTATTTCTTCATATGCGATACCTACTCTGCTGCAATCCATGAGACACCGGCATCCGTCTTTCATTCGAACGATAAAAACAGCCGTATCATCTGTCGTAACTGCTCTTTGGACTCCCCCGTCGTCCACTCTTGTCTTTATAAAAGTGTCCGTCTCTGCTGTAATGTCCTCTATCTCTTCAGGCTGATAGCAACCTAGCATCAGAAAATTATCCAGAATATGAGAACCAAAATCAATTCCTGCTCCCATTCCGCTTTTACTGCGATCCATTCTCCATTCAAAAGGCAAGCTTTCCTGGGCAAGTCGGTTTCCTCCCTTTCTCTGATAAAAGGCCCAAATTTTCCCAAACACGCCTTTTTTCATCAACTCATATAGCGTTCGATTTTCCCAACTGTATCGATAATTAAATCCCACAATATTTCCTGCTCTGTTGCTTTGTGCCAACTCTATCAGTCTTTTCAATTCCTCCGCTGAGCCGACCATAGGTTTTTCACACAGTACTTTTTTGCCCTGCTGAATCGCTTTTATCGTATATTCCGCATGTGTCGCATTCGGAGAACAGATACAGACCGCATCTGTCCTATCCAAAAGCTCCTGATAATCGCTACATACCTGCGCCTCTAACCCATGTCTTTCTACAAAGGCTTTTCCCTGCTCACTTCTTCTTGTATATACGGCAGTTACCTGTAGCTCTGGAATTCTTTTAAATGCATTCACATGACTGTCCGCTATCGCGCAGGTGGTTCCTGTTCCTACGATTCCTACCCGCGTCCTGCTTTTCCCTTCTAAAACACGCATTCCGTCCTCCGGATAATCTCATTCTGCAGCTTTGTATCCAGCGCCGTAAAATAAGCCGTGTATCCAGCTACTCGAATCAGCAGATTTCGATAAGCTTCCGGATCCTTCTGAGCTGCCAGGAGTTCCGCCCTGTCTACCACGTTAAACTGTACATGCTGAAGCTTCAAGGCCACAAAGCTGCGGAGAATACTATAAAAATGTGTTTTGTCTCTTTCTTCCCTGAAAATAGATGGAGAAAATTTCATATTCAACAGCGAGCCGTTGGAAATATCCTGATTGTCCAGTGCAGCTGCCGACTTCAGCATACTGGTCGGTCCCTGTCTGTCGCAGCCGCTGCTGGCTGAGATTCCTCCGTCTGCCAACGGTTCCCCCGCTTTTCTTCCATCGCAGCCCGCACCCACATTTTCTCCCATGGGAATATGGGAAGAAACCGTGTATAAGCCTGCATGAAAGCTTCCGCCCCTGGCATTTTTATATTTTTTTAGTTCCTGACAGAACGTCTGAATCCATTTGTTTGCCAGTTTGTCCGTCTCGGGAACATCATTTCCATATTTTGTTATTTCATGTTTAATATAAAGTCTGAGGTTTTCATTCTTCCAGTTCTGCTGAAGTTCTTCCAGAAATTCTTTTCCTGTGACTTTCCCGGAATATACAAGCTCCTTTAAGACCTGAAACGAATCTATAAGATTTGCTGGCTGAACGAACTGCATTCCGGAAAAATTATATCTGGCTCCTCCGGCTGTGACATCCAACCTCTTTTTCATACATCCATCCACCACCGAAGACAGCAATCCTGTCGGCAGCAGTTCCTGATGCATGTGATCGGTTATCCGATGAAATCTTACCATTTTTTCAACAAAGAACTGTATCTGTTTTGCAAATGCCTTTTCCAGCTCTTCCCATGTCGGATAGCTGTCCAGTCCTCCATAATCCGGACCGATAACCTCTCCCGTCTGCAAATCCTTTCCGTGATTTAATGTCAGCTCCAACACCTTTACTGCGTTAAACATGGATGCATTACTCCAGCCCAGGGTATTCCCGCAACCGGCTAGTTCTACACAGCCGACGATACCGTAGTTTACCGCATCCTCCCGCTTCATCCCTGCCTCTTCCAGTGTCGGAATAACCGCCTCGTCATTGAAAAACTGCGGAAGTCCTCCTCCCTTTGCGACGCACTCTGTACATGCCTCCAGAAATGCTTCACTGCTGTTCGCAGACAATCTGGCTGACAGATTCGGCTGTGGCAGATGCAATTCGCGCTGAGCCTCCAAAAATAAAAAACTCAGTTCATTTTCCGCGCTTTCCCCTTTCAGATTTTTCCCGCCAACTACTAGGTTGAAGCCAATGGGAAAACCGGCAAAATACTTCGCCTCTGTTCCGCTTCGCATACAGACAATCTGATTGAACTTCAGGAAAAAGCTCTCCGTCAGCTCCAGCGCATCCTCCCGGGTCAGGAGCCCACTCTCAACATCCTGAAGATACCAGGGCAACAAATACTGATCCAGCCTTCCCATGGAAAAAGAAGCAGCATTGGATTCCATCTGCAGACAGACCATCAGGAACCATACCGATTGCAGCGCACTCCGGTAACTTTTCGGAACTCCATCCTTCAGTTCTCTGCATATCCCTGCTATCTCCAGATATTCTTTCTGTTCATCTGTAATCTTCTGTATTAATAATGCTGTTATATGTATAGTTACAGATGATACAAG